>JADHTX010000181.1 GCA_016784875.1 Methylobacter sp. | reverse complement strand
GGATGCTCCATGAATTGTTGATACACGTCGTCAATGGCTTTTTCGGTAAAGTCGATCTTTATCATGTCAGGTTTTGTGTTTAAATTTGAGTATTATACCCTCTTCATTTTCCGCAAATTTGACCGGTCTGAGTATAAGCACCGGTTTGACTTCGGAAACGCTGATTTCTGTCTTAGTGACTATAGCTATAGGCGGTGGGGCAGCCTTGCAAGCAATTGTGGGCGCCTATTTAGTCAAGCGCTTTGCCGACTTTCCCAATTCGTTGGCCAGTGAAAAGGAGGTTTTTTTATTTTTATTTTTTGGCGGCGTCGTTAGCGCTTTAGTTAACTCGACTTTTGCCGTCTCAACGCTAATGGTTGCCGATCGGATACCTGCGACAAATTTTCCGGTTAATTGGGGGACATGGTGGTTGGGAGATGCCTTGGGGGTTTTTATCTTTACCCCGATGGTTTTAGTTTGGGCATTTTGTCCTAGAGAGCCTTGGCAAAATAGACGAATGGCGATAAGCCTGCCCATTATCGCCATGTTTGCGCTAACAACAGCCGCAGTTTTTTATGAGTCGAAAAATGAAAGTGAACGCTTAATGTTAGCGTTCAATAAACAGGCTTTGGAGTTGAAAGTGGCATTGGAGTCGTCAGTTTCTAATCATATGAATGCCCTATATTCTATTGAAAGTTTTTACTCGGCTTCGAAAGCGGTCGATAGAGAAGAATTCCGAACTTTTGTTGCTCAATTGTTAGGTAAATTACCCGGCATTCAAGCGTTGGGATGGAATCCCCTTATTCTGGGCTCTGAGCGACATGCCTTCGAACTAAGCGTGCGAAGTGAAGGCTACCCAGGCTTTCAGATCTCCGAGCAGGATGCCGATGAGCAGATTGTTATAGCTGAAAGCCGTCCCGCTTATGTTCCTGTTAGCTACATTGAGCCCTATAAAGGCAACGAAATTGCATTGGGTTACGATGTGTACTCAGATCCAGTTCGACGTGAAGCTATTGATCGGGCAAGGGATAGCGGCGAGCTTGCTACTACGACTCAGGTAATATTAATTCAGGAACGACGCAATCAGCATGGAATTCTCACCTTTATGCCTATCTATCGCAATGGTTTTCCTCATAAAACACGGGAAGATCGCCGTCGCAATATATCAGGTTATTTGGTTGCCGTGTTTCAGGGGGGAGATATTGTCACCGAGGCTCTAAACGGTCTTGATCGAGAAGGGTTGTCCTACCGGCTTATTGACGAGAGTGCTCCTTTCGGAAAACGGTTAATCTTTTCCAGCGATAATCAAGAGCTAAAAGCGCCTGCTTTGCAGGAAACAGGGCTTTTCGGCAGGAATCTTACGCTGATGAGTGAAATAGTCATTCCTGTCGGAGGTCGGCAATGGCATTTTGTGGTCACGCCGACACAAGCGTATTTGGCAGCACATCGATCGAATCATGCGTGGTTAATTTTGTTGGCGGGACTCATGTTGACCAGTATCGTCGGTGTATTCGCTATGGTGTCCTCAGGGCGTGGCAGCATACTCAGACGACTGGTTGAAGAACGTACTTCCGCATTAGCGCAAAGCGAGGAGCGCTTGCGATCTACTTTTGAGGCCGCGCCTATCGGCGTTGCCAATGTATCGGTGGATGGTCGCTTTCTGGAAGTGAATCAAGGTTTCTGTGACATCATCGGTTACAGTCGCGATGAGCTTTTGGCTATGACCTACAAGCAATTGACCCAGCCTGATTATCACTTGTCCGAGGTCGATAAGATAAAACAAGTTTTGGCGGGCAAGATGCCCGGATTCAGTCTGGAAAAACAGTATGTGCGCAAGGATGGCGGACTCGTTTGGGCTAATTTATCGGTGAAACTGATCCGTCATCCTGATGGCGCACCGGATCACTTTGTTGCCGTTGTTGATAATATAGATCGGAGAAAGCAGGCGGAAGAATCATTGCGTAAGCTCTCATTGGCTGTAGAGCAAAGCCCCAGCTCGGTTGTGATTACAGACCTTGATGGAAATATCGAATATGCCAATGATACTTTCTTTAAGACAACCGGCTATAGTCGCAATGAAGTTATTGGGCAGAATCCGCGCCTGTTACAGTCCGGCAAAACGTCCAAAGAAACCTATGACGATATGTGGGCTTCCTTGAGCAGAGGGGACGTATGGAAAGGCGAGCTTACCAACAAGAAAAAGAATGGTGTCGAATACGTCGAGTCGGCTTTGATCTCGCCTGTGCGCCAACCGGACGGGGAAATCACCCATTATGTCGGCATTAAAGAAGATATTACCGAGCGTAAGCAAGGCGAGCGATTTTTGCAGCAGGCCAAGGAGGACGCCGAAGCTCTGGCGCAATCCAAGTCGGATTTTCTCGCTAATATGTCGCACGAAATCCGCACGCCGATGAACGCAATTCTCGGGCTTTCTCATTTAGCACTGAACAAAAAACTTTCTCCTGAAATACGGGATTACCTGGAAAAAATCAGCAGTTCCTCTACTAGCCTGTTGAATATTCTTAACGATGTCCTCGACTTCTCCAAGCTGGAAGCTGGACGCTTAACGATTGATTACGGCCCATTCGATCTTGATGCAATGCTGGATAATCTGAGTAACCTGTTTGCCGACTATGCAAAGGAAAAGAGCTTGGGTTTTGACATAGTTGCTGCGCCCGATGTCCCGCGGGATTTGATCGGCGATACGCTGAGATTGCAGCAGGTTTTAATTAATCTGCTGGGCAACGCTATCAAGTTCACTGAAAACGGCAAAGTCATGCTCAATATCACTGTTCGGCAAATGGAACAATCGCAAGTCCGAGTCTTGTTTTGCGTGACGGATACCGGCATCGGTATGTCGGATTATGACCGAGACAAGCTATTCCAGCCCTTTAGCCAAGTGGACGGTTCAATCACCCGCCGATTTGGGGGGACAGGCCTTGGCTTGGTAATCAGTCATAACTTGTTACAGCTAATGGACAGTGAATTTCTGGTGGAAAGTACTCCCGGGCAGGGGAGCTCCTTTGGCTTTGAACTGACTCTGGGGGTATCGTCGGTTGCTACATCGAACACGGTAGGAGCGCTGATCTCGACACCAAAGGAGATGAGTAAAGCCCTTGTCGGTCGCCGGGTTTTGGTTGCCGAAGACAATCGCATCAACCAGCAGGTTGTAAAGGAGTTTCTCAATCTTTTGGGAATTGCCGTCGAGATAGCCAATAATGGTAAGGAAGCCCTGACATTGTTGGAGAATAGCGCATTTGATGCGGTATTAATGGATATACACATGCCTGACATGGATGGCTTTGAAGCGACGAAATTAATCCGCAGCCAAGCCTGTTTTGCCAAGCTTCCGGTCATTGCCCTGACCGCCGGCGTAACAAAACAGGAACGGGATAATTGCATGGCTTCGGGAATGAACGATTTTGTCGCTAAACCGATCAATCCGAACCAGCTTATGGCGACACTTGCTCAATGGATAATGCCTATTGAAGCCGTTGCAACGGAAACTGCCGCCGCTCAGCCGATGGGGGCAAACCTGCTCGGCGCTGAAGATATGCCGGTTTTCGACCTGCATAATCTACTGATGCTGATAGGTAATAATCAGGAGCTTGCCGCGCAGTTACTGCTTACCTTCATGGATAACATGAAAGGACTGCCGGGAGAAATTGAAGCCGAGATGACGGCTGAGAATTTTGTTTCGGCCAGAGAATTGGTTCACAAGGTGAAAGGGGCTTCGGGTAATATCGGTGCCGTACGATTGTATGTCGCTTCCAGTGAGCTGGAAACCGAACTTAAAAATGGGCGTGTTGCGGCTGATGCTTTTAACATTTTTCGGGAAGCATTTGAACAGGCGATGTCTATCATTGCCGAACAGTATCAACAGGAGCAACCATTGCCGTCTGGCGGCAGAAATATCGAAGAGTTGACGCGTATCGCGGCCGAACTTGACCTGTTGCTAAAGGAAAATGATTTTATTTCGGAACCATTGCTGAATACATTTCAAACCCATCTGGCATTGGATCAACATGATTTATTTATCCGGTTACGCAAGCGAATCAATAATCTTCAATATCGCGAAGCCAGAAAGATATTGCGACAGCTTGCAGAATTGTCCGATACGCCTTAAAGCAGCCGTGTCGGGTTTGCGATACGGCAATGGCATAAGCGGAAAAGAGCCGATGCCGCCAGTCTTCAATGGCGGTGGAGTTTCCAGATTGTTTCAAATCATATAGAATTTCAGTATTCAATTATTATAATGGTGAGTTTGTTGAGTATTCTATCTATTCTTGAGTTTCCTGATGACCGGTTGCGTAAGAAGGCTGCAATCGTAAAAACGGTCGATGATAAAATCAAAAAGTTGGTCGATGATATGCTGGAAACCATGTACCAATCGCATGGCGTAGGCTTGGCTGCAACACAGGTTAATGTGCATCAGAGGGTGGTGGTCATCGATGTTAGCGAGGATAAGGATGCCCCGCTATGTCTAATCAATCCTGAAATTATCGAAAAAGACGGGGTTAAAGAATCCGAAGAGGGCTGTCTTTCGGTGCCCGGTTTTTTTGAAAAAGTAACTAGAGCTGAGCATATTATCGTCAAGGCGATCGACAGGGAGGGCGCGTCTTTCGAGTTAAGCGCCAGGGATTTGCTGGCGGTGTGCGTTCAGCACGAACTGGATCATTTGGATGGGAAACTGTTCGTCGATTATATTTCACCGTTAAAGCGTCAGCGGATTAAGAAAAAATTGGAAAAAATTCATAAAATGGAAACGAGTTGAGTATGAAAATTATTTTTGCCGGAACCCCCGAATTTGCAGTGCCTTGTTTGCAGGCGTTGTTGGATTCGGAGCATGAGGTATGTGCGGTCTATACCCAGCCGGATCGTCCGGCGGGCAGAGGACGCAAGTTGCAACCCAGTCCGGTCAAAGCATTGGCTTTGACTGTCGGGATACCCGTTTTTCAGCCGCTGACCATGAAGACCGATGAGGACTTGCAGCAGATTCGTTCATTGAATGCCGATTTGATGGTGGTCGTCGCCTACGGCATGATTTTAACCCAAGCCGTTCTTGACGTGCCCAAACTGGGCTGCATTAATGTCCATGCGTCATTATTGCCGCGCTGGCGTGGAGCCGCGCCGATTCAGAGGGCATTGATGGCGGGCGATCAAAAAACCGGCGTGACCATTATGCAGATCGTACGCAAGCTGGATGCCGGAGACATGCTGCATAAGGAAGAATGCACGATAGACATGACCGATACCGCTGTCGATTTACATGACAAATTAGCCGCGTTGGGCGCAATAGGGTTGAACAACGTGTTGGCTCAACTGGAAACAGGAACCATTCATCCCGAACGGCAGGACGAGGCGCTGGTAACCTACGCCGAAAAGCTGGAAAAAAGCGAGGCCGTAATCGACTGGACGCAAGCGGCGGCGGAACTGGATCGAAAGGTAAGAGGCTTGAATGCCTGGCCGGTCGCTCAAACGCTTTATCAAGGCAAGGTATTGCGCATTTGGCAGGCAGAAGCCGTTCAGGACGATTCGTCTTTGCAGATGCAACCCGGCGAAGTGCGGTGTATCGATAAACATATCGATGTGGCAACCGGCAACGGCTTTTTAAGGCTGCTGGAAGTGCAGTTGCCGGGCGGGAAGCGCTTGCCTGTTCAGGCTTTCCTCAGTGCTCATAATGTGAATGGAGTAAAATTAGGTTGAACACTCAGTGAATACAAGATTAGTTGCGGCGCGGGTCTTGTCCCGTGTCTTGCAAGACGGGCAGTCGTTAACTGCCGCCCTGGATAACGCATTTTCGACCATAGAGTCGGGTAAAGACCGGGCTTTCATTCAGGCGCTATGTTACGGCGTTTGCAGGCAATTTCATCGACTGGATTTTATTTTAAGTCAATTACTGGATAAACCGCTAAAGGATGCCGACGTTAAGGCCCTGGCTTTGGTGGGTTTGTACCAGCTCAAATTCATGCGGGTAAAACCCCATGCGGCGGTATCCGAAACGGTTTTGGCAGCACGCAAAAAACCGTGGGCCAAATCGCTGATCAATGCGGTACTTAGAACCTATCTGCGCGAGCAGGAAGGGCTGGAGCACAAGGCTGATAAAAACCAGGTTGCGGCATTAAGCCATCCCGAGTGGCTGATTAAGCAAATTGAGCAGGACTGGCCCGAGCAGGCGTTAAGAATACTGTTTGAAAACAGTCAACAGCCGCCGATGGTGTTGCGGGTCAACCTGTCGAAAATTAGTCGCGATGACTATAGGCAATTATTGCTTGGGCAGGAGATAGCGGCTCAAATCGTCAGTTTTTGCCCATCGGCGATTGTTTTGGAAAATCCCGTTCCGGTCAATGTGTTGCCCGGCTTTGCAGACGGCCTAATATCGGTTCAGGATACCGCCGCGCAATTGGCGGCCGGATTGCTGGATGTGCAGTCGGGTCAACGGGTATTGGATGTCTGCGCCGCACCGGGCGGCAAAACCGCGCATATTCTTGAAACTCAGCCGCAGCTAACTGAACTGGTTGCCGTCGATATAGACGAGTCCAGATTGCAGCGGGTCAGCGAAAATATGCAGCGTTTGCAGTTGCAAGCCAAGTTGGTGGCTGGCGATGCGGCTAATCCTGAAAGTTGGTGGGACGGCAAGCCGTTTGATAGAATTTTGCTGGACGCGCCTTGTTCAGCCTTAGGCGTTATCCGCCGTCATCCCGATATTAAACTGTTGCGTAGAGCCGATGACATTCAGCAGTTGCAGGTCTTGCAAAAATCCATTTTGCAAGCCGTCTGGCCGCTGTTAGCGCCCGGCGGACAATTGTTGTATGCGACCTGTTCCATCTTGAAACAGGAAAACGAGCAGCAGGTTCAGGCTTTTTTGGTCGAACACAGCGATGCGCTTGAACTGCCCATAGATGCAGAGTGGGGAGTCGCCGGGGTATGCGGTCGCCAGATTTTGACCGGCGAATCGGCAATGGATGGATTTTATTATGCGCGGCTTAGTAAAATCCAGAAATAACATGTCTGAAAATCAGAATCCGGAACAGAAAGCCCGCGATACCAATACGGCTACCGCAAATATAAAACAAATCAAATCATACCCTTAAGCCTGCCTCGTTTCTTGGTGCCGTCAGCAATGGAAAAGGTTTTGGTCGGCGTTTGACTGCCCTTGGTTGGCTCTTGCGTTTTTGTCTTCCAATGGCCGTTGATGCCATCGCCTTTAATAATTCCTGCAAGGCGCTTATGAGTCGATTCCCATTCAAGCCTATAATC
>JADHTX010000180.1 GCA_016784875.1 Methylobacter sp. | reverse complement strand
GCCCACCAGCGCCTGCTTGACTTGCCGGGCCGCATATTCGAATACCGGCAAACCGACGGTATGAACCGCACAAATGGCCGCGCCACGAGCTTGACCCAGTTTGAGTGCCGAGTCGGCATTTTTATGCATAAACACCTGTTCTATGGCCATTTGTTCGGGTTGATAACGCTCGACAACTTCGACAATACCGTCAAAAATTTGCTTGAGCCGATCAGGAAAATAATCGGCTTTAATCCGTATACTGCCGCTAGCTATGTATTTATAACCGTGCGCTGAGTCTTCTATAATACCGTAACCGGTTATTCTTGAGCCGGGATCTATCCCTAAAATTCTCATCCAATATTTATAAATAGTAGAGGCGTTGTCTGCATCATTTCTCTATAGCTGTTTTTCATCAAGTAACCTTACTGATTGCAAGCGTACAAATTTCTTATCGAAGGTAAATAACTCATGATTATTTTTCAAGCAGCCTGACAAAATAAGATAATCAGAAAAATCTGCCGAGTGATTTTCGAAAGTCGCCAGCGCAGTATCAAACAGGTCTTCATCTTGCAGCACAAAAAGCATAGTTTGCTGAAGATGTTTTAATACAGTTATGACGGCTGGCTTATCAAAACTGTAAGCCGTTTCCAATACCCAAACCATTTTGATCTGTACGATTTGCGGCACATACACCTGTTTGGCACGCTTTAACAGATCCTTAGCCGCACTAACTTGTGACTGTGAGCCTGGATCATTGATTAACAAACGCACCAGCACATTAGTATCTACTGCAATCATAAACTCCCGCCGCGTTTTCTTATCGCCTGATCCATTTGCTCCAAAGTGATACTGTGTGGCGCTTGTAAAATGCCGCAAGCCTGCTCTATCTCTTCGTCGGTTAATTGATTATTATGCAACTGCGTTATCGGTTTAAATGAATATCGACTTTCCAGAAAACAAATAAAATCCAACACCTCTTTTTGTAAATTTTCCGGCAGCTTTTGGCTATGGATCGTTATTTCATTAAGATGATTCATAATGTAATCTCATAATTAAATCCCTTAGAGTACGATACATTAAATCCCTTAGAGTACGATACGCAGTACGCACCATTTTTATTTCAAAATATCAGCATCAAAAAGGGGCGCGATACTCTTCTACTTGGCTTTCAAATAAAAAATATTATTTTGTTTCTACCTCAATTAATACAAAGGCTTAATACGCCATTTTTTATATGGCGTATTTTTATGTAAAACATGTAAAGCTTCAGATTGTAAGCTCTCTGCATCGCAGAATGATAAATTAAACTTCTCCTTAATCTGTTTAATCATGACCTCATCCCCAATGCATAACGATTTCTCAGGAAGTCCGGTTATAAAATTAGCCGCCATTACAATAAGCTCAAGATTTTTCCTGTCTTTTTCAACTTGGTCTTTATATTTCTCTGAAACCAGAAATGATACGTTTGACTTTAAAAGAATGTTAAAAATATCGTTATGGGGTTCATAATCATAATTTGGCGGAAAAATCCCCAATGTGTCTAATGGATTTTCTACGTAAAAATGTGTTGCATAAAGCCCCCAAAATTCGTTTATTAAGGGCTCAATTACGCAAAAAATGAACTCAATAGTTTCTTGTGTTAAATTTCGGCTTTCTGGTACTGCAAAATGTTGAATGGTATTACGCAATTCTCCAAAATCTTTAAATTTCTTTTTATCTTTTATTTCATATCCAGTAGTTTTTCTCAATATTTTTGGAAGATCACTATATTTAACTGTATTTCCTGCTTTAGCTAAAGACTCAATATTGAGATTCTCGTGGTTGGATTCAGGTGGTTTGATGAAAATCCGCAAAGGATCTTCTTGAGCAATGCGAGCCTTTATTAAAATCTCACAAGCTTGTGCTGCTTGTAAAACACCCAAACAATCCATATATGAAGTTAAGTCACTGCTAACAAAACATTCTTGCAAAGAATGACGTAAAGAGTGAGCTAACATAGCTAACCCAAGTTCTTTTATATGATTTGCAACTTCGTAATGTGCTTTTTGCATAATTGTTTTATAAAACATTCAGCCTGTGAGCGCGTAAGGTAGAGCGACACGAAGCCCATGGCATATGGCGCTTTGTTTTGATGGGTTTCGGCAATCCCCTCTACCCATACTACAAGACAATCAATCCAGTCCTTCCATAATTTCGTCGCTAATATCCGCATTGGAATAGACATTTTGCACGTCATCCAGATCTTCCAACCGATCTATCAAGCGCATCATTTTTTCTGCACTTTCAGCATCCAATTCCGCCATTGTTGCTGCCTGCATGGTAACTTCGGCATTATCCGGGGCAAAACCTGCGGCAATTAACGCATCTTTGACTTCCAGGTAAGTTTCCGGCGTGGTCATCACATCAACCGAACCGTCATCATGGGTAGTAACATCTTCCGCTCCGGCTTCCAAAGCCGCTTCGATCAGCGCATCTTCATCAACGGAAGGCGCATAACTGAGAATACCGACCTTGCTGAACATGTAAGCCACAGAGCCGTCTGTGCCTAAGTTGCCACCCGCTTTAGAAAAAGCATGCCGGACTTCGCCAACCGTGCGGTTGCGGTTATCGGTTAGACAATCAACCATAACCGCCGTTCCGCCGGGGCCGTAACCTTCATAAAGCACAACCTCGTAATTAACGCCTTCCAACGCACCGGACGCTTTTTTAATCGCAGTATCAATAGTATCGCGACGCATATTTGCACCTAAGGCTTTATCAATCGCAGTGCGTAAACTGGGATTGCTTGCCGCATCCGGCCCACTGGTTTTTACCGCTACCGTTATTTCCCGTAGCATTTTAGTGAAAATTTTGCCGCGTTTGGCATCCTGCCCCGCTTTACGATGCTTAATATTCGCCCATTTACTATGCCCAGCCATTGTCTCTCTCTAAAAAATAGTTAAATAATCCCCCTCCTCTCTTTTAAAAAAGAGGGAGGAGAATTTTATAAAATATATGCCAAAACTGAAACCAAGCTCGGTTCAGTGCAGTAAACATCGGCTTGTTCACGTACCACTAACCTATCAACCACACCGCCAAAGCCGATCACAACGGCTCCGGCTTGCTTAGCTTCCATATCGGTCTTGCCATCGCCGATCATAACCAGCGAACCTTGCGATTTTAGCAATCGCCTGCAAATTTCGGCTTTTCCGCCGGATCTGGCCAGCGGCGAATTCTGGTCATAATCGCAATAACTGCCGTCTTCATTGAAATAAATATCGACTGCGTGAACCTGAGTTTCCGGCAAGCCTAAAACCCGTGCCAACGGCAAAATAGCCTGACGGAGTCCACCGCTAATAATATGGAGTTGCTTTCCAGCCGCAGCTAAGGTTTCAAATACTTCCTTAACACCATCGACAATCTGCTCAATATATAAATCAGCCAGCCAATCGATGCTTAGCCGGTCAGGCCTGATTAACGCCAAACGCTGTTCATAGACTGCTTCCAGCAATACTTCACCATTCATTGCCGCATCGGTCAATCTGGACATTTCTTCGCCCAAACCGACACGCTTGGCCAGTTCGTCAATGCCTTCTATTGTGCTTAAGGTACTGTCGCAATCAAAACAGATGACATCAAAACTCATAAGTTAATCTGGATCGCCTTATATACGGCAGGGATATGACACAATTGTTGCAACAAATCATCTGTCAATGGCTCGGAAACACTGATAACAGCCATCGCCCGCTGCTGCTCATCTGCCGTACCCACCTGCATTCTTGATATATTGATCGCGGCATTGCCCAACACAGTACTAATAGCCGAGATCACGCCCGGCTTGTCATCATGCTGGGTCACTAATAAGGTTCCTTCAGGTACGACTTCAATATCAAACTGATCGATACAAACCAAACGAGGATGACAGCCGCCCAACAAAGTTCCCGCCAACGTAATCGTTTGATCCGCACAATGCCCGGTCACCTTAATCAGCGACAAATAATCCTGAGTTTCTTCGGTTTTCGACTCAATCAGGGAAATCCCCTGACGTTTGGCAATATTTTCAGCATTCACCCGATTTACCGGCGTAGAAAATTGTCCGCTTAACACGCCAATCAAGGTAGCGACAGAAACAGGCCTCACCTCAACCTCAGCAGCCTTACCCAGCAACGCCACTTCAATTTTTTCTATCGGCTTAGTCGCCAAGCCCACCAACACCTTGCCAAGAATATTGGCCAGCGTCATAAACTCATGCGATTTTTTCAGCTCTTCTGCTGAAACTCTAGGCAGGTTTAAAGCATTAACCGCTTCGCCGGTCCTTAAAAAAGTAACAGCCTGCCTGGCAATTTCTACACTCACGGCAACTTGCGCTTCGCTGGTCGATGCACCCAAATGCGGAGTAAAAACGATATTGTCCAGCTCCAGCAACGGCGAACCAGCCGGCGGTTCATTTTCATAAACATCAAGCGCCGCACCGGCTATTCGACCGTTTTTCAAGGCCTCATACAGCGCGGCCTCCTCAATCAAGCCACCTCTGGCGCAGTTGATAATCATCGCTTCTTTTTTCATCATCGCCAACTGAGTGCTGCCGATAACATTGCGGGTTTTTTCAATCAACGGGCAATGCAGAGTCAAATAATCCGCTCTGCTCACCAGTTCATCCAGACTAACCGATTCAACACCCAGATCTTCAAATATTTCAGGGGCAACAAATGGATCATATGCAATCACTTGCATTTTCAAACCCAAACCGCGTTGCGAAACGATACGCCCAATGGTACCGAAACCCAGAATCGCCAGAGTTTTATGGGCAATTTCCGAACCCATCAACTTGGAACGCTCCCATTTTCCTGCACGAACCGAACGATCGGCCTTCGGTAAATGTCGACTTAACGACATCATGTGCGCAACGGCCAATTCTGCAGTCGTCGTCGCATTAGCATCCGGCGTATTCATCACAATAACCCCCATCTCCGTTGCCGCCGGAATATCGACATTATCGACACCGATGCCGGCGCGGCCTATCAATTTAAGGTTCTTTGCCTTCTGCAACACTTTTTTGGTCACCTGGGTGTCGCTACGAATCAGCAACGCATCGTAATCTCCGATGATATTGCACAACTGGTCTTCATTAAGGCCTGTCTCAATATGAATTTGTATCCCGGCCTGGTCGTTTAAATAATTGATACCAGCTTCTGCTAATTTGTCGGAAATAAGGATTTTTTTCAAGGGAATGTACCGGGAAAAGGTTGTACGTTAAAATTAAAATAGTTTAACAGGTTTACTCACAGGACAGCTCACCAGGCAGTTAATTACAAATTACCGTGATAATAACCATCTGGAGAAGCTTTGCGCACCGGCTTTGACGTAGGTTTTACCGATTCAGGCCTCGAATTAGACGCTGGTGCATTCTCGACTTGCGCTTGCTGCTCACTCACTACGCTATCTTCTTCCTCCATTGGCGGCAAGCGTTCGTATATTGCAACAGGATCCCCGCTCTGTTCTGTAAGTGCTTTATTTAAGGCTAATTGGTCAAAATCCGGCATTTCCTTATTATTAGCTTTTTTAATCAACCTTAATGCCTCTGAAAAACGCTGATCCAGCGTTGTTTCCTCACCCTCCAGATTAGGATGCGATTCTACATAAAGAACATTGTCCAGCCAGCCAACCTTGATCGGTTGTTTAACGATATAAACCGGTGTTCCGACCGAAACCATATCGTATAAGGCCTCAATATCTTCCGGATACATTCGAACGCAACCATGAGTTATCTGCATGCCGATACCGTGAATTTTATCTATATCGGTGCCGTGAATGCGGTATTCACCCGGCAACGCCAAATACAAGGCACGCGACCCTAAAGGATTATTCGGCCCCGGCGGAACAACAACAGGCAAAGGATCGCCATTCGCGGCATGTTCACGCCTTATCGATTCGGGCGGATGCCATGAAGGGTTCTTGATTTTTTGGGTGATTTTGGTTTTACCGAGCGGTGTTTTCCAATCCTGCCTACCGACGCCATGCGCAAAAGACATAACCTGCCGAGGCACCTGCCCTTTCTTAATCGGCGGATAATAATACATACGGTACTCGGAAATATTTAAGGTAATTCCATTATGCGGCGAGTCCGGCAAAATGCGTTTATCGGATAACCGAACAACCTCACCTTTTTTTACCAGCCAGCGATCAACATTAGGATTCAACCTGACTATTTCCGTTTGCCCCAAAAGAAAACGGCGAGCCACATCCAACAAAGTTTCATCCTGCTCAACGCGAGTTAAAGGCATGCTATCAGGGTATTGAATGATTACGCTATCATGACTGTTTTCCGGCATCGCATAGGTCGTAGCATTAGCATGCCCCCCAATAACAGACAGTAAAATAGTAAAAGCAAGTAGTGCACGAATATTCATTGCGGTAAATTTCTCTGAAAACACAATATAAAAAATAATTCTTTAACAACCAGCATGGTTTGCTAGTTCTAAGCGTAGATGAATCCCCCTAAAAGACATTCCCCAGCTATATACTCAAGATCCGCCCATGTAAAAAACTATTTATAATATCATGCAAGGTTAGTTTAAGCATAATTTAGCTTTTATCTTTAGCTTATTTTAATAATTATCGCTATCACCCATATAATCCTATTAATACAACAGATTACCATCGATAAAATAACAAAATATAACCTCTCTCATGCCTATGAAAAATTTTTCTCAGCAAACACATTATCGCGAATGAAGACTCAGGCAACGTTCTCAAAACGTTGTCCGTCTAAGATGGATCAATCATCGACACAGGAATTTATGCAATGACTTGAGTCGCCACCGCCCAATCCAAATATGCCGATTTAAAATCACCGAACTGGCATGGACTTTCGCGAACCTGTCTTACCTCGTATTATCCGCGCCTGTGGCAACGAGAGTGGAACCTACGGCATAGTTATGTGGCTTTTGGCGAAATATTCGCTATTATGCTCGCCTGGAATCTACTTCTGAATACAGCCTTTCCTTATCTGATGCGTCAACCCTTTTCCCGACACAAAGTTAGGCCGATTTTAGCTGCATTTCGTAGGCCACTGGCGACAAATAATTATTAGCCTAAGAAGGCGATCACGGTTGTAAAACACCTCGATAAATCCTGCTTAGCCGCCGCTCTGGTTCCCTCTGTGTCAGGATAGTTGTCGCCTAAACCAAAACAAGAGGCAACCAAAATGGCAACTCGATATAGCCCGGAATTCAAAGACCAAGCGATAGAAAAAACCTTGCAACGCGGCGACAAAACGATACAGAGCATTGCAG
>JADHTX010000179.1 GCA_016784875.1 Methylobacter sp. | reverse complement strand
GGGATGCTCCATGAATTGTTGATACACTTCGTCAATGGCTTTTTCGGTAAAGTCGATCTTTATCATGTCAGGTTTTGTGTTTAAATTTGAGTATTATACCCTCTTCATTTTCCGCAAATTTGACCGGTCTGAGTATATCAAAAGCATCAGGGTATTTTGACTCAGGCTTTAAGGGCCCAGTTGCTGGAAGCCGGGGTGAATTTTAAACCTCTGGCGGATGATGTCTTGTTAAAACAATTACACGAGCTGGGTGAAATATCCAAGTTCAGCGAATTGATCGCCAGCGTATTGGCGCTATTTAAAGCGGCCTATTTGTCGATACCCGGCTTGGGTCGGCTGGCGCAGCATCATGAAGATAAAGAGCGCATGTTGGCGGCGGCCAAGCTGTTCGAACCGGTTTATGAAGCTTATCAACAACAGTTGCGAGTTACCGGTACTATCGATTTTGACGACATGATCAGTACCGCTATTGCTTATGTTGAAGCCGGAAAATACAGATCGCCATACCGGTATATTCTAGTCGATGAATTTCAGGATATTTCAGCAAGCCGGGCTAGGCTGGTTAAGGCTTTAATGGCGCAGAATGCTGATAACAGCCTGTTTTGCGTCGGTGATGATTGGCAGTCCATTTATCGCTTTACCGGCAGCGATGTTTCCATTACCAAGGATTTTGATCAACACTTCGGTTTTAGCGCGACGAATGTGTTGGACAAGACTTTCCGCTTTAATAACAAAATCGGCGAGCTTGCCGCTAGATTCGTTAACCAAAATCCGGCGCAGCTTGAAAAAACCATTCACAGCCACCGGACTGTCGATAAGCCAGCGGTTTCTCTGATTAAAACCGCTAATGAAGCAACCGGGATTACTGCGGCATTGACGGCTATTCGACAAAAACAAGCGGGCAGTGCCAGTGTGCTGATACTGGCGAGATTCCGTTTTAAAAAGCCCGACCTTGCCGGTTTGAAACGGCAGTTCCCGTTATTTAATATCCAGTTTATGACGGTCCATGCGGCAAAAGGCAAGGAAGCGGATTATGTGCTTATATTGGGGCTGGAACACGGTAAACACGGCTTCCCATCGGAAAAAGCCACGCACCCCTTGCTGGAAATGCTGTTACCGAAAGCCGAAAAATTTAAGCATGCCGAAGAACGCAGGTTGTTTTATGTGGCGCTGACGCGGGCGAAACACCATGTCTATTTACTTGCTGATGGTAATAAAGCATCCGGGTTTATTCGCGAATTAATCGACAATCAATACGATATTCTGACCGATGAGTTTCAAGGCAAGGGGTTTCAGCGACAGCTAGCCGACACCCCGTGTGAATGTTGCAAAACCGGCTATTTGGTCGAGAGAACAGGGCCGCGCGGCGTTTTCTTCGGCTGTAATCAATATCCATTGTGCAATCATACCCAAAATGCCTGCTTACAGTGCGGAGAAAAATTAGCAACTTATGGCGATTTCAGGCGGTGCAAGAATTCATCGTGCGATTTTGTAGAACCGGTTTGCCCGAAATGCGGTGGCAGCATGATGTTGCGTAAAGGCAAATATGGACCATTCTGGGGATGTGCCAATTATCGGCAGAATGCCGAATTTTCATGTGGGCATATTGAAAAGCATATCGACCTGAAAGCGGCAAAAACATGAGCAGAAAATGGCGTTACTGGGTGCGGTTTTTATGCTTTATCAATGTAAAAAACTACTCTGAATAAGAAATTTAAATTTATACCGCCTATAATTGGAGGAATTTCAGTTTATATCAACTGGTTTTTGATTCGTGGCGCGGTGCGCCTTAACTGCATTTTCCCTCGTGATCTATGGGAACAAGATATAAAATTTTTTAATGGTTAACAATTTAATTTTCTCTCCTAAAATTCCGCAAAAACAAGATCAATCGCTCATCTGGACGGGGTTAACCGGCTGTGGCGATTCATTGGCGTTGGCTTCTGCCATTGAAAACGAAGACTGTTTGTTTGTGATTGTGACGCCGGATAACCAGACGGCTTTACGGCTTGAGCATGAGTTATCGTTCTTCTTGCAGGATAAACATCCTATTTTGCATTTTCCCGACTGGGAAACCTTGCCTTATGACGTGTTCTCGCCGTTGCCGGAAATTATTTCGGAACGGCTGAAAACTCTGGCCTTGTTGCCGCAGGTAAAACGCGGTGCGCTGGTGGTTTCGGTGACGACCTTGATGCATCGCTTGGCCCCCCGAGAACATGTTTTGGCCAATAGTTTTGCGGTTAAAGTCGGCGATGACTTTAATCTGGAGTTGAACCGTATTAAGCTGGAAAGTGTCGGCTATCATTGTGTTTCGCAGGTCTATCAACACGGTGAGTTTGCGGTCAGGGGTTCGATAGTCGATTTGTTCCCGATGGGCAGTAAATCGCCGTATCGTATCGAATTATTCGATGAGGATGTCGAATCCATCCGTACTTTCGATCCTGAAACGCAGCGATCATTAGAAAAAATCGATCGGATTCAGTTATTTCCGGCACGGGAGTTTCCGTTTACCGATGAATCCATTAAGCATTTTCGCCAGGCTTTCAGAGAGTATTTTCCTGAAAGCTCGCCCAAAAATCATTTCTATCTGGATGTCAGTAAAGGCATTACGCCCGGCGGCATAGAATATTATTTGCCGCTGTTTGTCGAGCAAATGGCGGCATTGTTCGATTATTTGCCGACATCGTCGGTGTTAGTGATGTCGGATAGTTTTGATGCAACTTCACGCGCGTTTTATGCCGAAGCCGAGGACAGGTTTCAGCAAAGAAAATATGATGTGGACAGGCCGTTATTGAAGCCGGAATTGCTGTTTTTATCGACCGATGAGCTGACGCAAAGAACGAAGGCATTTGCTCGAATTACGCTTGCTTATGCGGGTGGCGACGATGATAGGCCAGATAACCTTGTCTTCAATTGCCAGCCGCTGCCTAATGTCACTATCGATGCTAAGCAGGAGCTGCCGGCTCAGGCATTGCAACAGTTTGTCAGTAGCTTTGCCGGTAAGATTTTGTTTGTCGCAGAATCGGCAGGGCGCAGGGAAGCCTTAATGGAACGATTAAGGCAGTATAAAATCAGCGTGCAACAAGTCGAAAGCTGGGATAAATTTCTTCAATCCGAAGTGTCTCCGTGCCTACTGGTTGCGCCGATGGATCATGGTTTATGGCTTGAACATCCGGCCATTGCCATCATCACCGAAAGCCTGCTGTCCGGCGAAAAAGTCCAGCAACGGCGTCGGCGGCGTAAGTCCGGCGCGCATGAGTTGGAAAATATCGTCAATAATCTCAATGAATTGACCATTGGTTCACCGGTGGTACATCAGGAGCATGGCGTGGGCCGCTATTTGGGTTTGCAGACTTTGCAGATCGGCGGCATTGCGTCGGAATTTTTGACGCTGGAATACGCCAATAACGATAAGCTTTATGTGCCGGTTTCTGCCTTGCATGTGATCGGCCGTTACACCGGCATGAGCCCAGAAAATGCGCCTTTGCATAAGTTGGGCGGCGACCAGTGGAGCAAGGTTAAGCAAAAAGCCATTAAGCGTATCCGGGATGTTGCTGCAGAGTTGCTGGAAATTCATGCCAAAAGAGCGATCAAGCAAGGTCATGCCTTTGACGTTGAAAATGTCGAGTACGCCGCTTTTGCCGATGCGTTTCCGTTTGAAGAAACGCCGGATCAACAGGCCGCAATTGAAACGATACTGGACGATATGACCAGTCCGCATCCAATGGATAGGGTGATTTGCGGCGATGTCGGTTTCGGCAAAACCGAGGTATCGATGCGGGCGGCGTTCATTGCGGTGCAAAACAGTAAGCAAGTAGCGGTATTGGTGCCGACTACTTTGCTGGCTCAGCAGCATTACCAGAATTTTCGCGATCGTTTTGCCGATTGGCCGGTGCGTGTCGAAGTGCTGTCGCGCTTTGTCAGTCCCAAGCAGCAAAAGGAGATTACCGATGACCTTGAACAGGGCAAGGTCGATATTGTGATCGGCACTCATAAGCTGTTATCGAAAGAGATAAAATATAAGGCGCTGGGGTTGGTGGTGATTGATGAGGAACACCGTTTTGGCGTAACCCAAAAAGAGCATTTTAAAAAGCTGCGCAATGAACTGGATATGCTGACCTTGACGGCAACGCCTATTCCGCGCACCTTGAATATGGCGATGTCGGGCTTAAGAGATATTTCCATTATCGCCAGTCCGCCGCCGAATCGTCATGCGATTAAGACCTTTATCAGCGAATGGATCGATGCGCAGATCAGGGAAGCCTGTTTGCGTGAAATCAAGCGCGGCGGTCAGGTGTTCTTTTTGCATAACGATGTTAAGTCGATGGAAAAAATGGCTAGGGAACTGGGAGCGTTAGTGCCTGAAGCGAGGATTGAAATTGCGCACGGTCAAATGCCGGAGCGTCAGCTGGAGCGTATCATGCTGGATTTCTACCATCAGCGCTTTAATCTGTTGTTGTGTTCTACGATTATTGAAAGCGGTATCGATATACCCAGCGCCAATACCATTATTATCAATCGCGCCGATAAATTGGGCTTGGCGCAATTGCACCAGTTGCGCGGACGGGTAGGGCGTTCGCATCATCGGGCTTATGCCTATTTTATCGTGCCGCCCAAAAGCCTGTTGAGCAAGGATGCCATTAAACGATTGGAAGCCGTCGAAGCTTCCGGCGATTTAGGGGCGGGGTTTATGTTGTCGTCCCATGATATGGAAATTCGAGGCGCGGGCGAATTGCTCGGCGATGACCAGAGCGGTCAAATTCAGGAAATCGGCTTTACTTTATATACCGAATTATTGGAGCGCGCCGTTAACGCCCTAAAATCCGGCAACCAGCCGGAACTTGACACCCCTATGGACAGGGGGCCGGAAGTCGATCTGCAAACCTCGGCCTTGATTCCAGAAGATTATTTGCCGGATATTCATGGGCGTCTGGTGTTGTATAAGCGCATTTCCAATACCGAAACCAAGGAAGATTTACGCGAATTACAGGTGGAAATGATCGATCGTTTCGGGTTATTTCCCGAGCCTGTAAAAGCGTTATTCAGTGTCACCGAATTAAAGCAACAGGCCGAAAAGTTGGGTATTAAAAAGGTTGAGGCTAATGCAGGCGGCGGGCGCATTATTTTTTCGGCAACCCCTAATATTAATACCGACCGGCTGATTTCTTTGATACAAACCGAGGCGCAGGTGTATAAATTCGATGGTGCGGACAAGTTAAGGTTTATCAAACCTTTTGAAACGACGGAGCAGAAACTTGAGTTTATAAACGAGTTGCTGAATAAACTAAGCGTAAAAAAATGACCATGATAAGAATAATCGTTTTTAGTTTGGCGCTAATGTTGGAAATCCTTAGCCCTTCGGTTTTGGCTGAAAGTAGCGCGTACCAAATAGAGCTGATTGTATTTTCGCAGACTATGCCTAATACGGAGGAATTTGAGCAGACCGTACCGGCAACGCAGTGGCCGTCTGGTTTGACTGAATTGTATGCTTATCAAAAACCGGAAAATACCACGTTAGATGACAGTTATGCGGCAATATCGAAAGATTCGAGGTATCGCTCTATCCTGCATGTCGCTTGGATTCAGCCTTTAGTGGAAGAGGGGGGGCTAGGCGCTCCTGTGCATATTCAGAGCACCGACGGTAAATTGAACGGCTATGTCCAGATGCAACGAGATCAAGGTTTGAAAATGTTGGTTGATTTGGAGCTTAGCGCTGAATTGAATGATGGTTCCGGCAGCGAGGCGGTTTATCGCTTAAATGAAATACGACCGATTAATCTTAATGATGTTTATTATCTGGATCATCCAACATTTGGTATTGTCGCAAAAGTAAGTGGTTTATAAATTTATACTTCGCCCGGCCACGGTTGCGGATTCCTAGCGGCTGATTTTATTCAGCGAGGTCATAAAAAAATCGGCTTATTTTGATGTTTATAAAATAGATTGATGGCACTTGGATTCACGTCGATATAACAAATATTTATCAAAAATGACTCGTGACAGCATGATTTTTTATGTTATTGAGAAATATAATAAGGTTAGGTTTAATAAAACAACTGCGTTATCGTTAGCCGATTTAGGATGATTTTGACGCCAGGCAATGGGCATTTTGCATGGTAACGGATGAGCTTTCGAACAGACCGAGATCAATCCGGGTTTTCGAGTATGTACATAGATTACTTAATCTGACCTTTGATAAAAATAAACTGGCGAACATTGATTGCTAAGAATAGCAGATGCATTGTTAGTCGAATAATTAACTGAGGAGCAATAATGAAGAGAAAAGATATAGTCCCGACCAGTAAGGAGCGAGTGATGCGGGAAAATGATTTCATCGTTTCCAAGACCGACTTGACTGGGCGGATTACTTATGGGAACGAGATTTTTATCGAATTTTCCGGATATGAAGAAGAAGAACTTTTGGGCAGTCAGCACAATATTATTCGCCATCCGGATATGCCTCGGGCTGTGTTTAAGTTGCTGTGGGATTATTTGGCGGAAGACAAGGAGATCTTTGCTTATGTTAAGAATATGTCGAAAGATGGCGGCTTTTACTGGGTATTTACTCATGTCGCACCTATGATGGATAAAAACAAACAAAAAGTGGGCTACAGTTCGGTGCGCCGTATGCCAAATCCCAAAGCTATCCCTATTGTGACGGATGTCTATCGCGCCATGCTGGATGCCGAACGGAACGCAGGGGCAAAGGACGCTATGGCGGCTTCTGGAGCCGTATTGGGTGGCGTGTTAAAAGATAAGGGTGTTACTTACGAGGAGCTGATCAATGTTCTACAGTCGCTTTAAGAATAATGAAAAATTTGCAGTAGCGGCTATTGCTATTGCATGGGGCTGTTCACTGGTTTACGGGTGGTTACTTACACTAAACGTAGTCGGCGGCGGGATAATCATACCGGCGGTATTATCGGCAGGTGCGGTTTTATCGGTTTTTTGGTGGCGTAAATCAAGGTCGGGCGATCAAAGGTTATTGGCTAATTTGCTTAGCGTAAGTCATGAATGGGCGCAAGGATCTGTCGATGTACGACTTACTCATATCGGCGGCAAAGATCGACCGCTTCAACAGCTTGCTTGGGCGCTGAATAATCTGATGGACCAGGTGGAAACTGCTCAAGTGGATATGTATTACTCCATGGCCTATGTAATTTACGGCGATTTTTCTCGAAAAAGCTACCCACAGGGATTACATGGCGGGTTTGCAACGGCTTTGAAACAACTTAATGGGGTCTCAAAAACCCTATCCGCAACGACAGGCGCTATTACTGAACTGATGGACGCCAT
>JADHTX010000178.1 GCA_016784875.1 Methylobacter sp. | reverse complement strand
ATCATGCTTATGCCGTAAAATATGCTCGACCGCCCTAATTTGGTTCATCGGCATTTGGATTTGGTGCATTGCGCCCAGCAATGTTTCCCTAATACCGCGCACTCGCTCATCCTCAGCCATCATGGTTTTTAAGGTTTGAATATGCAGCTCTTCCATCTGTCTGCGCTGCCGGGTAATATCGGTTAGCGTCAGTATCAAATACTGCTTGGAAGCGTTTTCAAAAAAAGCATCGGCATTAACTTCATTTTCCAGAAACCAGTTTCCGGCACAGGAAAACCAGCGGATTTTATGGCTGCCCTTGCTTTCGACTTTGAATTCTCGGTGAGTAAAGCCCTGTTCTTTGCTTTGTAACTGCGACCATAAATCGCCCATTTCATCCCGCAGCAATTTTAAAAAATAGGTTGCAGGCTCGCCTTTATCGAGATCGCTGACCAGCGCTTTGTAGTTATGGTTATCCAAAATAACCCTGTCCTGATCGTCGATGACAACCATCGCAATAGGCGATGAATTAATGACCGATTCAATCAGTAATTTTTGATTGATGAGCTTTTTTTCAGACTCATACGGCTTGGTAATGTCTCTGTGCATACCAATATAATGCGTGATCGCCCCTGACTCATTCAACATGGGGGCAATGGTTAGATCGGAAAGATAACGAGTACCGGATTTATGCCGGTTACATAAGGTTCCTCGCCATATTTTTTTAGAGCTGATAGTGCGCCATAAATTGTGATACACCTCTCTAGGCGTGCGTTTATCCGACAATAAAGATTCGTTTTCACCCAGAATATCTACAGGCCGGTAACCCGTGACTCTGGAGAATTCTTCATTAACGTAAAGGATTTTGGCCTTCTTATCGGTAATGGAAATAGCTATCGGCGCTTGTTCAACTGTTTCAACAAATAAGCTGTAAAGCATTTTGTCGTCGTCATTATTCTTATGTCCTTCGCCAAATAAATCAGGTGCAAGTTCGCCGATGGCGCTGGTCAAGTTGGTATGCGTTTGTAAAAATCGCAATGAAGTCTTTTTCATAAGTGTTAAATGGGATGAGTGGCTATAAGAATTAGATAAGCAAATATAGAGCCAACATTGAATTGCCGTCAGCAGGTAGAAATATCCGTTATGCACAAAATGCGCGAAAGATACGAACAAATCAATATCACGTATTGCTGGACTCTCCCTTCGGACTTAGCCCTTTACCTGATAGCCGCCACCTTATAATTGAGCATATAAAAATGGTTAGTTGAAAATCCGTTTAAATATTTTTCCTGCTTTGGTGTTTTCGTGAAAAATCACCGTTTTTAGGATCATGCTGTCACCAATTAATAATCGGGATAGTTATTGAAAAAAACAAGTTATTGTAGGGTTTGCTACACGCATATTTTTATCGAGGCCGGTATGTATGACTTGCAACAGTATTTATGCACTGCTTTGGGCGGTTTTTGCAGGATTCTCGACCAATTAACGTGCACTGTCCGCGCATTTGGAAGATTGGCATAATTGATGCTTTAGAACTTGTAAACAGCCCCTAAAACAGCCTGGAAAAACAGTGAGTGAATATCTTCTACTTTTATTAGGCACGGCTCTGGTCAACAACGTAGTCTTGGTTAAATTTCTCGGGTTATGTCCGTTTATGGGCGTCTCGAAAAAACTGGATTCGGCATTGAGCATGGGCTTAGCAACCACATTTGTACTGACCCTGGCCGCAATGACCAGTTGGATGCTGGAACATTTTATTCTGGCACCATTTAATATTCAGTTTTTACGCATACTTGCCTTTATTCTGGTGATTGCCGCTGTGGTGCAATTTACCGAAATGGTCGTGCATAAAACCAGTCCGATGCTATATCAGATCTTGGGTATTTTTCTGCCGCTGATTACCACCAATTGCGCAGTGCTGGGTGTCGCGTTATTAAATGTGCAAGAGCAATACGGTTTTATGCAAAGCATGATTTTCGGTTTTGGTTCTGCGGTCGGTTTTACCTTGGTGATGGTGCTTTTTGCCGGCTTGCGGGAACGCTTGGCGTTAATGGCCGTTCCGACATTATTTGCAGGTACGCCGATTGCGTTTATTACTGCCGGTATTTTATCGCTGGCATTTATGGGTTTTGCAGGACTTTACAGCACACATTAACAGGAAAAAACCATGTATGTTTTATCCGCCATAGTCAGTTTAACTTTGTTGGGGTTGTTCCTAGGCTTGTTACTGGGTATTGCCGCCAAATATTTAAAAGTCGAAAGCAGTCCGATTGTCGATGAACTGGAATCCTTGCTGCCCGGTTCGCAATGCGGACAATGCGGTTTTCCGGGATGCAGGCCTGCCGCAGAAGCATTGGCCGAAGGCAATGCGCCTGCTACGATGTGTCCTCCCGGGGGCAGCGCCTTGGCCGAGCAAATCGCAGCTTTATTGGGTTTGGATCTGGATTTAAGCGAGGTAAAAGAGCCGGAATTACTGGTTGCCAGAGTCAGTGAAAGCACTTGTACGGGTTGCACCCGCTGTTTTAAAGTTTGTCCTACCGACGCCATTGTCGGCGCGCCCAAGCAAATTCACGCGGTGGTTGCCGATGCCTGTATCGCCTGCAAGAAATGCGTCGAGGTATGTCCGACCGAATGTCTGCAAATGCACCCCGTTGAGGTTACCTTGCGCAACTGGCGGTGGGCTAAACCGTTGAATGTTTCCGCACAAACCGCGGACGCAAGGAGTAATGCGGTATGTTAAGTCTTTTCAAAAAATCGCGTATTCGTGGCGGCGTACATGCCGAGGAGCATAAAGCCGAGACGGCGACACTGCCCATAGCAAGCAACTTTCCATTGCCGAAAAAGCTGTATATTCCGTTGCAGCAGCATGTCGGCAAACCCGCCGAGCCGGTGATTAAGGTCGGTGAAAAAGTGTTGAAAGGCCAGCTATTAGCCCACAGTCAGGGGCTGATTTCCGCACCGGTGCACGCGCCAAGTTCTGGCGTTATTCTTGATGTCAACGATTATCCTGCTCCCCATCCGACCGCATTGCCTATCCGTACTATCGTACTGGAAACCGACGGCAAAGAGGAATGGATGGCAGTTCATCCGGTTGACGACCCATTCCAGCTTACGCCTGAAGATATAAGTTTACGAGTCGGTGCGGCGGGTATTGTCGGCTTGGGCGGGGCGACCTTTCCAACCGCAGTTAAGCTCAATATGGGGCGTGAAAACCATATTGATACGCTGATTATCAATGGTGCGGAATGCGAACCTTATTTAAGCTGCGATGACCGGCTGATGCAGGAACGCGCGGAAATGATCATCGACGGTGTGCGGTTGATGTTGTACGGCATGGAAACTGAAAGTGCGGTGGTGGCGATCGAGGACAACAAGCCTCAGGCTTTTCTTGCCATGCAAGCTGCGGCAGAGTCTTTTGCGCAGATTAACGTCATACAAATCCCAACCCGTTATCCGATGGGATGGGACAGACAATTGATCCGATTCGTCACGGGCAAGGAAGTCCCGGTCGGCTGCCGTTCATCGGAAATCGGCGTAACTATCCATAATGTCGGCACCGCTTTCGCAGTGCATAACGCTATTCGCCATGGACAGCCTTTGCTGAGTCGGGTTATCACTGTGGCGGGCGGCGCGGTGCAACGGCCCACGAATATAGAAGTGCCTTTCGGCACATTAATATCCGAGCTATTCAGTTTTTGCGGAGTGAATACAGAAAACATTGCGCGCATTATTATGGGCGGCCCGATGATGGGCGATTCTTTACCGCATAGCGGACTCCCCACCGTTAAAGCCACCAGCGGCATATTGGCGTTAACCCAAAGCGAACTCAAAAACACCGAAGAACAACCCTGTATCCGTTGCGCCGGGTGTGTCAGCGTTTGTCCGGCCGGATTGCGGCCTTTGGATATGGCGAACAATATCCGCATTAACCAACTGGATACAGCAGTGGACTTAGGCTTGAAGGACTGTATCAGTTGCGGCTGTTGCTCATATATATGCCCGTCCAATATTCCATTGGTGCAGTATTTTAAATACGCCTCGGGTGAAATCGTAGCCAGACAGCAGGCGCAACATAAATCCGAGCAAACCAAACGCCTGATTGACGCGCGTAATGCCCGCATGGAGCGTATCGCTCAACAACAACGCGAAGACGAGTTGGCCCGGATTGCGGCTAAGGCAGAGCGGGAACGGTTAAAAGCCGAACAAGAGGCACTGGTATGATTGCGCATATAAAACCCAGCAGCGGCGCGCACGTAGGCGCTAATATCAGTGTCAGCCGTATTATGAGGCAGGTCATGTTGGCGTTATTACCGGCGACCGCGTTCGGCCTCTTTTGTTTCGGCTGGCCCGCGATTAACCTGTTTGTGATCACCGTATTATCGGCGGTTGTTTTTGAAGCCTTATGCGTGCGCCTTCGGGGGCGTGGGGTCAAACCGGCGATTATGGACGGCTCAGCGGTATTGACCGGCTGGCTTTTGGCTATGACATTGCCTCCTTGGGCGCCTTGGTGGATAGGCGTGGTCGGATCGGGGCTGGCGATTATTTTAGGTAAACAGGTCTATGGCGGCTTGGGCCAAAACCTGTTCAATCCGGCTATGTTGGCACGGGTCGCGTTGCTGATTTCGTTTCCTATTGAAATGACGACTTGGGCAAATGTGTCGCCGTTGTTTTTTTCGCATTCCCCGGGTTGGGTCGAAAGTTGGCACATTACCTTTTCCGGATTGGAAAATAGTGATGCAACTACCGGCGCTACCACGTTGGGCTTTATCAAAACCGAGTTTTCTCAAAACCATTTATTGCCTGACATCCTTAAGGATTATTCCGGTTTCCTTAATTTTATCGGTTGGACGCGCGGCAGTTTAGGCGAAACCTCCACATTGTTGCTGGGTTTGGGCGGCTTGTGGTTAATCCGTCAAAAAATTATTCAATGGCAGATTCCTGTGTCTTTATTGCTGACGGTTGCACTGTTAGCCGGTGTTTTTCATGTCATGGACAATCAGCATTATGTCAGCCCGCTGTTGTATTTGAATTCAGGAGCGATGATGTGTGTGGCATTTTTTATCGCTACCGATTATGTGACTTCGCCGAATACACCAGCCGGTCAGCTGGTGTTCGGCGCGGGCTGCGGGTTGCTGATTTTTGTCATCCGAACTTGGGGCGCGTATCCCGAAGGCGCCGGCTTTGCCGTACTGTTGATGAACTCGGCAACACCGCTGATAGATCATTACATACGGCCCAGAATTTATGGGCGCGACCGCAAAGGCAAACCACTTGAAATACCCAAATCTTGAACCCGAGCGTAAGCTATGAAACATGAGCCAACAATCAACGAAAGCCTGAAAGAAAAGATTGCCCGTTGCAAAGCGTATTTACGGCGTTGCCTGGAGCCGTCGAAATTGGAGCAGCTTAGACCTACATTGGGATTTCAGACAGGCATATTGGCGGGATTCGCATTAATTGCGAGTGTGCTGCTGGGCGTGACCAATTGCAGTACGGAAAGCACGATTCAATTGCGACTCGAAGAAGATTTAAAAAAATCGTTGGCGGAAGTCGTACCCGCGACGCTTTACGATAATGACATGCTGCAAGACACGCTGACTATTCCGTCTGCCGAATACAATATCGACGCTAAAGAAACGTTAGTTTATATTGCTAAAAAGTCAGGCAAAGTCAGCGCGGTGTGTTTCAAGTTTACCGCGCCGGACGGCTATTCCGGCGCAATCAATATGATTATGGGCTTAGACCGCGACGGTAATATTTTAGGCGTGCGCGTGCTCAGCCACAAAGAAACTCCCGGCTTGGGCGATAAAATCGAAACGGCTAAATCCAATTGGATATTGAATTTTGTCGGTCGCTCGCTGGACAACTTAACGCCGACACAATGGGCGGTTAAAAAAGATGGCGGCGAGTTCGACCAATTTGCCGGAGCAACCATCACACCACGTAAATCGGTACAAGCCATTTATCGAGGCTTGCAGTTATTCAAAGCAAATAAAGCACAGCTAATCAATCCTTGAGGGCATCGTCATGTTTCTGTCGGCAACTTATCGTAAAATCGCCAGCGATGGCATTTGGAACAACAATGTTGTTTTCGGGCAAAACCTGGCGCTTTGTCCGTTATTGGCCGTGACCGGAACGGCAACCAATGGCCTAGGCATGGGAATTGCCACGCTGGTGGTTATTACCGCATCCAACGGTCTGATTTCGTTGACTCGGCATTTAATCCCTAACGAGATACGTATTCCAATCTTTGTGCTGTTGATTGCCGCGCTGGTGACCTTAGTCGATATTTTAATGAACGCCTGGGCGCACGAGCTTTATAAAGTATTGGGCTTATTTATCGCGTTAATTGTTACCAATTGCGCCTTATTAGGCCGCGCTGAGGCCTTTGCCTCAAAGCAGCCGGTAAAACAGGCCTTATGGGACGGCTTGATGATGGGTTTGGGTTTTACCCTTGTCCTGGTCGCTCTCGGCGCGGCGAGAGAAATTAGCGCCGCAGGCACACTGTTCGCCAATGCATCCGTATTGTTGGGCGAATCGTTCAGGTTCTTGGAAGTCACCGTCATTCCCAATTACAAAGGCTTTTTATTAATGGCTCTGCCGCCAGGCGGATTCATCATGCTGGCTTTTTTAATCGTCGGAAAACGCCTGATAGACCAAAAAATCGCGCAAAGAAAAGCATCGCTAATCGTACCAACCGCAGCCATCGCTGAGGAGTAATTATGAATGTCGGAGTTTGTTACGCAGAAGTCGATAGACAACTATGGATGCGTCTGGAAGTGCCGGACAACAGCACCATAGAACAAGCCATTAATCTTTCCGGTGTATTAAAGCTTTATCCCGAGATCAATCTAAGCAGCCAAAAAGTGGGCATATTCGGCAAAATTTCCCCGTTGGATACCGCTGTAAAAGATGGGGACAGGGTGGAAATTTATCGTCAAATAACGGTCGATCCGCAGACGGTGCAACGACGAAGACGTTAAAGGAGCGGCAATGTATATATGCGTTTGTAAAGCCGTTACTGACTCGCAAATTTTAACGGCCATTGAAAATGGTGTGTGTACGCGAAAGAAACTAACCCATTGTTTCGGAATAGGCAAAGATTGCGGAAAATGCAATAAGGAAGTCATCGCTTTGCTTGAGCAAAGCATGGCTCCCGTTCAAGCTTTACCTGCTGCAACTATACTTCGCACGGTTACGGTTGCGGAAATGATAGCGAGTTGATTTTTGTCGATAGCAAGGCGCTGAAACAGGCGCATAGCAAGCTATGAAACTGTTTCAGCAACGCGGCTATCGGCATAAAATCAGCCGCTAGGAA
>JADHTX010000177.1 GCA_016784875.1 Methylobacter sp. | reverse complement strand
TAAAGGCGACCGCTCAACGTGGTTTCAAAGGCAAAACTTTCCCTGCGCCCAGCATATCCCCTGATTTCTTCCAGCATCAGACGCCCCGCTTTTAATGCCGCTTGCTCCGGGGTAAATGGCGACAGCCCGGCCGCGATCAGGTCGGCATTGACAAAAAAGGGACAGTCCGCTTCTTTTACCAGAAATTCGCCGGCGAATGTGGTTTTGCCCGCGCCATTCGGCCCGGCAATGATAACAATTTTTTGCTCTTCATTCATAATTGACCCTGCACATCGTCTTCTGTTATCCGCCGCTTGCCGGTGACGCATTCGTGGATCAGGGACTTGCGGTATTGTTCCAGGGTTGAGATTTGGTTTTCCAAATTATTTTTTAACAATTCGAATTCCTCAAATTTTTTGGATAAATAGTTACAGATTTCAACTTGTTCTTTCTCTAACGGGATTGGCAATAAAAAATTTTTTATTTCGCGAAAATTCAAACCTTCACGTGAAGCTCCCCGGAATCCGGAAAAAATTTGCTTTTGTCCCGTATCCGAGGATAAGAAAAAATTCAGAAATTCGAAATAAAGTTTCCGGTAAGCTCTGATAATACAAACATGCTGATTCACATTTGCATCGCCAAAATCTTTCGGTACATAATGACACCTACCCAGTGAGGCCCCCGTTATGTTAAGAAGGACATCACCGCCTTGAACTTTCGTATTAGACATGGAGTTGTGCTGTTCTTCTGTTATTAGGGCAATGTCATCTAATCGTAATCCATCAAAATGAATATTTTGGCTTCTAAACAGAGGGATGCCTTCATCAACATAAGAAGAAGCACCCCCCTCTGGAGTTACACCGCTTCCTATTTTGGATGAAATATCTTTCAAGCGATAAACATTCCAATGAATGGGAATCCTCCCAAGCCACTCCACCCCCGAATCCTTCAATTCTACCGAATCATCCAGACCACGGGTAGCGGACTTGTGGATAATCGACTTGCGCAAAGCATCCAGGATTTCAAGTTGTTTCTGTTTGGCTTCTATGGCTTTTTCAATGGCAGCGCAGGTTTTGTCCAAGTAAGCGGCGATGCGGTGTTGCTCCAAAAGAGATGGTATTGCGAATTTCAGAGTAACGAAATCTTTATCATCAACTGCTGGATAGCCAACTCCTTTTGCGACAGCTTCCATGTGCTGTTTTGATCCGTCTGAAATTAAAAGATAATAGGTATACTTGTCGTCAAGACGCTGCTGGATCGGTGTTACAACATAAAAACCTGTTGATGCTATTAAATTCCCTGAAGTATGCTTAATGTAAGCAATTGCTTGAAGATTTGGCCTTACAGAAGATATTACTGTATCGCCATTACGAACAATCCTGCGTGCCCTTGAAGGCGCATCTAAAAAAAATAGTTCTCGAATTTCATTTTTTGAGATAATGCCACGATTATTGACATTTGAAATTTCAAGATAGTTCAAAATATAATCAGCGTGTGTAGAGGTCGAGAGTGAATTTTTATTGATCAGCGCCACATTTTTAAGCCTTGTACAGTTCCAGTTCTCTGGATATTGAAGCTCAATCATTGTAATCCCTTCAACATCTTCTCGGCCTCTTTCTCCAACGCCCAAAAATCTTGTAACAGCTCATCCGCCGGCTTTGGCGGCTGGTATTTATAAAAATACTTATTGGGCAGAATTTCATAACCGAGCTGGGGGCTGTCCTGCCAGCGAATAATGGGTTTAGCGATCTCACGTTTGAGAAATTCCTCAATATCTTCGCCGTATTGGATATATTCATTGTCCGAAACATAATGATGGTGGGTGAATTCGACCGCAACCTCCAGCCCTTTAATAAAGGCCTTGATCGCCTTGTTCTTCTCTTTGGCTGACTCGAGATTTTTCGTCAGCTTAGCAATCTCACCGGCAAAGGCCTCCTTTACCTCTTTTTCAAATATTTTCACAAAGCTATCTTCCGGCCCGAGGGTGAAGTTAATTTCCCGATCAACCGTATTGAGCTTCAAGCGGATGCGGAAATCAAGATCGGACTCATAAAATTGCTGTTCTTTCTTGATGTTGGCCGGTGTAAAGGCCTTGGTATACGGTTCGGTAAGCCAGGCGGGCCGGTCATTTTCATCGGTCTGCCAGAAAACCACACTCACCTTGTGAAAGGCAAAATCCTTGTTCTTGAATATTTTGACATGGTCATTCTGCTGATCATCCGTCCCGTTGATGCGATACAACGCTACAATCTCCTGGCGGTGCCGGTCCAAAATACGGTTTCTCTTGTTGCCGAATGATTTTGGCTCTTTATCAAACTGGTTTCGCGCGTCAATAATCCTTACCTGTGCTTTATGCGAAACCGGTTTGTTGTTGGTCAACAGCCAGATATAGGTGTAAATGCCGGTATTATAAAACAACTGGTCAGGCAGCATGACAATGGCATCGAGCCAGTCATTTTCAAAAATCCAGCGGCGGATTTCGCTCTCGCCGGAGCCACAGTCGCCATTGGACAGGGGCGAACCATTAAAGATAATGGCAATGCGGCTGCCGCCCTGTTTGGCAGGCTTCATCTTGGCAAGCATGGTTTGCAGGAAAAGCAGGGCCCCGTCATTGGTGCGCGGCATGCCGGCCTGATAACGGCTGGATTGATATTTTCGCGCCTCTTTTTCATAACCGTCTTTGCCGCCCCAGGTGACGCCAAAAGGAGGATTGCTGAGCATAAAGTCAAACTTATGCTGCGCTCCGGCCAACTGGTCGCCTGGCTCACGGCTCTGTTCGGAATGGGGAATCAGTGAATTGCCGTAACAAATCTCGGCCTGCTTGTCGTCTTTGATCAGCATATCCGATTGACAGATGGCATAGTTTCCGGGTTGAAGTTCGTGGCCGTGGACGGTGACCAACCGCTCCACATCTTTTTTTTCCTTATCGGTCGCGGCCTTATCTAGCAGATGTTCCTTGGCAATGGACAGCATACCGCCGGTGCCGCAGGCGGGATCATAAATAGAGAGATGCTTTTGCGGCAATGGAATATCAAGCAACTCCACCATCAGCCGGATAACCTCACGGGGGGTAAAGTGCTCCCCGGCCTCCTCACCGCTCTGCTCTGAAAAACGCCGCAACAGCTCTTCATAGATATAGCCCATTTCAAGATTGGACAGATGCTCCGGCCCTAACTTTTCATTGGCGTACTGCCGCAAAATCGGGGCGAGCCGGGCATTTCTTACCATGCGGCCAATAATGGCCCGATAATCAAAATGGTCAATAATATCCTGAATGTTTTCGGAAAAACCGTTGATATAGTCACGGAAATTCTTCTCCATCAAAGTCGGGTCTTCCTTGCAGATAGCTGCAAGCGTCCAATTGGTCTTATTGGAGAATGGTGATTTCTTTGGGTTCAGTTCAAGCTTTTTAACCAGGGTTGCAAGCGCATCTTCTTTTATGTCCGGGCGCTTTTTCAGAATATCAGCTGCCTGTTTTTCCCGCCATGAGATCAACACACACTCCAACCGTCGAATAACAATGATCGGCAAAATAACACTTTGATACTCATAGGCCTTGAATTTGCCCCGCAGCCGTTCCGCCGATTTCCATATCTCATTGGTAAGATTATTAAGCTTGTCTTTGTTCAATACAGTTTTCATCAATTATTTCTGCTTTATCCTTTCAATTTTTTGGGTCTATTCGGGACATCCATAAATAAGTAAATAAGTTATGCTTAAAAGATAATTATTTACTTATTTATGTCCCGAAAGCCCCACTCTACTTTTTCCGCGTGGCAGGACCGCTTGGCATTGAATTCTTAAGTTCTCGGAGCAATCGAGCGAACGCTGCATCGAATCCACTTATGCTCTTCCAATCTCGAAAGTCTCCGATGTGCCGTGTTCGACGGATGTCCGCAACCCATCCTTTCGCAACTCCCAATACGGCGTCGTCAAGGCGAATAGGGAACAAGACCGTTCGCTTCTCAGATCTTTCAAGATCCAGTGCTGTTTCAACTTCTTTTTCAACCCAACTGCTCTCGATCGATGCCTCCGAGAGGATCAGAAGTAACTTGTCATGCTGGTGTATCGATTCGTCGATCTGATACCTAATCCTATCGCCGGATCTGAGATTCTCAGGTGCAAACCAGCAACGGACGCCGTGATCGCTGAGGTCCTTATGGAGGCGTCGCGCTAACTCAATATCAATATTCGAGTAGCTGATGAAGCAAGACGTCAATTGATCCGTGTTAGCGACGATCTTAGGGATTGCAGCAATAAGATCGTCGGGCCATCCGCAACCTCGGAAAAAAGACGTAGGCAACGGATCTGAACCAGCCAATGTCATCGGTTCCAAGTAGCTACCGAAACGGTGTTCGCATTCGGATAGACCGATTACTCCCCGAAACGTACAAGAGCCAAATACGTTTGACCCCAACTTTGCCTGTGTAAAGTCCGTCCCGTGGAACATTGTTCGCGAGAACCTAGCCTGTATGAGATGTGATCTATTGAGCCGAGTTCTAGTGAAATCTGCATCGAAGACCGTTGCACTGAACACATTTGCATCGGCGAGGTTGGCCTGTGACAAATCCGTCCGGGCTAGGAGAATTCCCGCAAGGTTTGCTGAAGAAAGATTTGCATCTACCAGACTCGCATCTGCCATTTGGGCTTGGTCCAGCGAGGTTCCGCGGAGATCTGCGCCTGTGAGGTCGGCCTCCCACAGGTTTGCTTTGTAGAGGTTTGCACCTTTTAGTGATGCGCCGCGTAGATCTGCACCTTGTAGGTTGATACCAGCGAGATTGAGTTCTCTGAGGTCAGCGCCACTGAGGTCGGGGTTTTCGAGGCGCCGCTCCTCTTCAAAAGCGCCCCAGTTCTTGGGTTTGTAAAGTGAAGGGCCCTCGCCCGTAGGCTCCATCGAGCCAATTCGGCGGCTGCCGGGGTTCCATTTCTGGTTCCAACCTCGGACACCCTTGTGGAGTAAGTTGAGCTGCGAGGCATCTGCCATCTTGAGCTTCCTCTATTGCATTTCAAATATATCGACGTGCCAACTTAGAGACATAGCTGCACATTGCCTTCATCCCGGTCGCACGTCTAGCGTCCCTCGTCCGGCTAACGCAGAATTAAGCTGACTGGAGGGCCGCAGGCCTTTCCAGTCAGCTTGAATGAAAAGTTAGCTTTTTAGAAGCACATAAATTATCTATTGTTGAATAATTCTGTGAATTCTTCATCTGTTATTTCTTTGTCTTCATATTCATGATCGTCTTGTACGATCCATCTATCATTTTTTACTTCTAAAGTATGTAAATGGCCAACAAGATGGCAATTTGGCAGGATAATCTTATTTACAAATGGAACATTTTCGTATGATTTTTTTATAAAGACAGCACCTTTCGTTTTAGGGATGATCCACGGAAGAGGCCCAAATCCGGCAAACTGGCCAACAATTATTTCCGTGAGTTTATGAATGGCTTTTAAAGCTAATTCCCTATCATTTTTATCTGTTTCAGGATTAAAATGTATTGATTGATTTCTTGTCTCTTTTAATTTATTAAAAAGGATTGCAACATCAGGCAGTAGGACCTGCCAGGATTCAAGTGTGTCAATAGCTAAGTCCCAATTGTCAAACGAATTTTTTCTATATACTTTTTTGTATTCATTCGTGTCTTTATAATCATCTCTCAAGTGTAGTATCAACTGATTTAGTATTCTTTCGCCAAGAGAACAAGCGGCTGTTAGGGCCGGGTAGTATGCCCCAATAACAAAAGCCTCCCTTGCTTGCCTTAGGAATTTGTTGTGAAAAGCGATAATGGAAAATGGGGAAGCGCCTAATTCAATAAAGTTCTCAATCTTTTGATGACATCCAAATGCTCCAAATTGTGCAATGAGGCCCTCTTTTATCTGTATCTTATTATTTTGCCAGAGTCTTTTTACATCGGGCTCCCAAGTATCCTGAACTTCTTGCTTCAGAATAGACGCTCTTGTATCAAAATCGTAGGATAAAATTCGATAACGTTTCATTGTCAATCTTTACTTAACGAATTAATCAGCGGCCCGGCTTTTTGGGTCCGCTGAATTTAAGGGTTAAACGGCCAGCATATCATCTCCGAGTCACCGTGTTGCAGGACTTAACCGCTCAGTGAGCGCGTCCAGTCCAAATTCACTATTGAGACCATATTGCGGTGGCCACTCCATTGACTTTTGCATGGCTGGCCAAACTTGTAATAGGGTTTGATCCCAAGGTCCCCCTGTGATCTCATAAGTTAGAGTTACATTTTCAGGGATTGCCACAGAAGTTTTGATGCTCACAATCTGAAAAGCGAGAGAACCGAAGGCCATTGTAGTAGCATACGCACGGACCCCACCATTGTTAGGTGCGGTCCGGAGATCTTTTGCCGCACTATAGATGTTTGGTTGGTTGATACATTTAGCGATCCACACTGATGTGCGTGGTGGAAGAGATTGCACAGCGCCCATTAGTTGACGCTCGTCTTCGGAATAAAACCAAGTCCTATCGGAATCGATGGACTCAAGAACCATAGCTGTTTTTAACGCCCAACGCGCGAGTGTTGATTGGGCTGATATATCTATGTCTTTCAGCTTGTCATCGAGAATAGATTTCATGACAGGCTTGGCTTCGTTCTCAAGCCTGCTCATCCAGCCATTATTGCAGGAAGCGCACAGCCACTTAACCAGTAATTTCGGTTTTGCCATGCGCCAGCTCCCCAGTTTTTGCCCGCCGCGCTCTGCCTCCATACGAGATTTGCTTGAAGTAGGAAAGCGATTCATCAACCATAGTGGCCAGGCATCCTCTCTGGTGGAGGCATTCTTATGACAAAATATGCACGTTCGCATACTAATTCCTACTATCTTCCCGTCGTGATTAGCCGTTTAACGGCTGAATTGTTAGGAAAGTCCGGGACGGTCATACAATTTAACTATTCTCTATTTTTTTACTCTTTGCCGTAAAATTTTTTACCGCTTTTGGAATAAAATCGTGTTACGATTTTATTGCTTGACCATAAACGAAAAAATCAAAAAAATCAATGCTTAGTATGACGTAGCGCCTGTGGCGCTGGTGGAGGAGCGCCCATCAAGAGGGATTGGGGAGCGCCCCGCGAAAGCATCCGGCCGCCTACGCTGAAGCTTCGTCGTGCCAAGCCGTCTACGCATAGCTTCGCCGTGCCAAGGGGGATTGAGGAGCGGCTTGGGGAGCCTTGATGCGGTACTGGATGCTGGTTACTCGTTGCTGGTTGCTGGATGGGAAAATATTTCTTAGACCAAAGTCATTTCCAGATACGCCTGGCATTGAATGATACTTTATACGATTTAAAAAATCTTTCAGCAGCCTTCT
>JADHTX010000176.1 GCA_016784875.1 Methylobacter sp. | reverse complement strand
GGATTGCTGTTTTATTTGGCTTTTACGCAAGAAAAAGCAGAACCATAGGCTGTGTTAATGACCAGAAAATTAGGTTTATTGGCTCAGAGCACACATAGAGATTAACACGATGATAGAAAATTTAGATCCGCAACCAGCATGGGATTTGTTACAAAATAATTCCGATGCGGTATTGGTGGATGTAAGGACAAAAGTCGAACATTCTTTTGTTGGACACCCTCCAGGGGCAATATCTATTCCTTGGAAAGAAGCTCCAGATTGGCAGGTTAATTCACAGTTCGTCGCCGATGTTAAAAGAGTCGTAATTGACCGAAACGCACCTGTTTTATTGTTGTGTCGTAGCGGGCAACGCTCGCTGGATGCGGCCAAAGCGCTGGAAGAGGCCGGTTATCAGTTGTTAATCAATATTATCGACGGATTTGAAGGCGCTTTGGATCAGCATAAGCATCGCGGCAATCTGGGCGGCTGGCGCTTTCAGGGTTTGCCTTGGGAGCAGAGTTGATCTTATCGTCAAATTACCAAGCCGTGGTGTCCAACAAAATCCTATAGAGTACGTATTGCGTACCATTTTTCAAATACCGCCCCTTAGCTTAAAAGCGTGTGCATAGCACTCGCTACATTTGTTTATTTTAAACCCTTAGAGACCATAAAAGTGATCGAAAAATTAAGAAACATTGCAATCATTGCCCACGTTGACCATGGTAAAACGACCCTGGTTGATAAATTATTGCAACAGTCCGGCACCTTTGCTGCTCATACCAAAGTGACTGAGCGGATGATGGACTCCAACGATATTGAAAAAGAACGCGGTATCACTATTCTGGCCAAAAATACCGCGCTGGATTGGAACGGTTATCATATCAATATCGTCGACACCCCAGGCCATGCCGATTTTGGCGGCGAAGTGGAACGGGTATTATCGATGGTTGATTCGGTATTATTATTAGTTGATGCGGTTGACGGCCCTATGCCGCAAACCCGTTTTGTGACCCAAAAAGCCTTTGCTTTGGGCCTGAAACCGATTGTCGTTATCAATAAAATTGACCGCCCAGGTGCGCGTCCTGACTGGGTTGTCGATCAAACTTTTGATTTATTCGACCGTTTGGGCGCAACCGATGAGCAGTTGGATTTTCCTATCGTGTTTGCCTCGGCGATCAACGGCTATGCCGGACTGGAACATACAGTCACTGGCGGCGATATGACCCCGCTGTTTGAAACGATAGTTTCTAAAGTAAGCCCTCCGCCAGTTGATATCGATGGCCCATTCCAAATGCAGGTATCCAGCCTGGATTACAATACTTATACCGGCGTTATCGGTATCGGTCGTATTCAGCGCGGCACTATCAAACCCAATATGCCGTTGGTTATCGTTAACCGCGAAGGCGTCGAACGTAAATGTCGTATGTTGCAGGTTTACGGCTTTCACGGTCTGGATCGTGTCGAAGTCCAAGAAGCGCGTGCGGGTGATATTATCGCTTTTGCCGGGATTGAAAAGCTGGAAATATCCGACACCATCTGTCATCCCGATTGTGTAGAAGCTATGGCACCGCTATCGGTTGATGAACCTACCGTGACCATGACTTTCCAGGTCAACAACTCACCGTTTGCAGGGAAAGAAGGCAAATTTGTCACCACGCGTCAAATCCGTGATCGCTTAGACAAAGAATTGCAGCATAATGTTGCGCTGAAAGTTGAAGACACTGCCGATCCGGATAAATTCAAGGTATCAGGCCGTGGCGAGCTGCATTTGTCGGTATTGATTGAAAACATGCGTCGCGAAGGCTTTGAGATGGGCGTGTCGCGTCCTGAAGTTATCATGAAGGAAATCGACGGTAAAAAGTGCGAACCGTTTGAAATGGTGACTATCGAAGTGGAAGAAATCCACCAAGGCAGTATCATGGAAAAGCTCGGCGAACGTAAAGGCGATCTGACCAATATGGTTCCAGATGGCAAGGGTCGCATTCGTCTGGAATACATGATGCCGTCACGCGGCCTGATTGGCTTCCAAACCGAATTTATGACCGCTACTTCAGGCTCTGGCTTGCTGTACCATGTATTTGACCATTACGGTCCGATGAAGCCCGGCGATTTCGGCAATCGTTCACGCGGCGTGTTGGTTTCTATGGTTGCGGGCAAAGCCGTTACCTATTCATTGCATCCGCTACAGGAACGTGGCGAATTGTTGTTGGTGAATGGTGATGAAGTTTATGAAGGTATGTTGGTTGGTCTGCATTCACGTACCAATGATTTGACGGTTAATCCGTGTAAACCTAAACCACTGACTAACGTTCGGGCATCAGGTACCGATGAAAGCTTGGTATTAGCCAGAATTCAAAAAATGACCCTAGAGCAAGCGTTGGAATTTATTGCTGAAGATGAATTGGTTGAAGTTACGCCAAAATCGATACGCTTACGTAAGAAATATTTAACTGAAAATGAGCGTAAAAGAGCCTCTAAGGGATAAGCTAAGCGTGTAGTATTTATTGGCTTGCCTGATCGGGCAAGCCAATAGTTAGCTCAATCTCAGACATCAATAGACACGTCACCAAATTCACCGTCCTTACCTGCATTGGTGCAGGCAAAACTTCCGCAGTTACTCACGTCCCTTACCTACGTCCATGTAGGAATCATATTAGTTATGGTTGCATTTAGTGTCCATAATCGATCATCCCTTAGTTTTAACACAGCGTTCAGCTGGTTTTCGTCATTACTTCCCCCAACAACAGCCTGCGACAAATTAAGTATATAATCGCAAGAGATTTGTTCACTTAAGGATTTAATTATGAATCGATATCAGCCAGTTAAAGATAAAAAATCCACAGGAGTGGTCATCTCGGCGGCCATTATTTTGATCATTTTAGCGAGTGTTGCTTGGTTTTATAGTCAGTATCGGCAAAACCACATCGTAGCAGAGCCTGAGACGCAAGCTCTGGCGCTTCCATCGGTTTCCAGAGAGGTGAGTGCTATTGATCCAATTTCGATCGGTGCGTCGATAGAGGGGCGCGCTACGACAGAAATTGAGGGCGATAATGCGATAGGGCAACAGGGCAGTGCATTTGTTTTGCCGGATCTTGAGCGTAGTGACGCACTGTTGCGAGAGGCAATGACCGGTATTTCTCCAGGGTTTGCCGAGTGGTTGAATACGGATCAGCTGATCAGGAAATATGTCGTTATGGCAAACGATTTTTCTCAGGGGTTGCGACTTGAAAAGCATTTGCGCTTTGTTAAGCTGGAGCAACCGTTTACTGTCGAGCAGGAGTTTATTGCCACTAAAAGTTATCAGCGATATGATCGCTTGGCAGCGGCAATCAATGGGCTTGATGTGTCGGCAGCGCTGGCAGCATATAAAAAATTCAGACCGTTATTGGTACAGGTTTTTAAGGAGTTTAGTTATCCCGCTGAATACAGCGTGGAAGATATTTTAACCAAAGCTGCGGCGGTCATGCTTGCCGCACCTGTCATAGAGGGAAACCTTACCGTGGAAAGGCACGCGATATATTATAAATTTGCCGATCCCCAACTTGAGGCATTAAGCCCGATACATAAGCAAATGTTGCGGATGGGGCCTGAAAATACGCGTATTATCCAAAATAAACTGCGCTTGCTGGTAGAAGGTTTGGTTAATTTGAAGGAACAACTTTAACGCGTTCCAAACACGACGATAGTTTTACCGTGCGCGGTAATGAGTTTTTTATTTTCCAGTTCTTTTAAGACGCGCCCGGCCATTTCTCTTGAGCAGCTGACCATGCGGCCGATTTCTTGTCTGGAAATATGCAGTTGCATGCCATCGGGGTGTGTTATGGCCTCTGGGCCTTTACACAAGTCCAGCAGGGTTCGAGCAATTCGCCCCTCAACATCCATAAATGCCAGGTCACATAAATTACGGCTGGTGTTTAATAAGCGCACCGATAATTGTTCGCCTAACAGGAATAAAATATCAATCCCATGCTCCATCAGTTCTTTGCTCAAAATTTGGCGTAATCGTTCGTAGCTAATTTCGGCCAGCTGGCACTCGCTGCGTGTTTTTACACTAACTTTTCGTGTTTCCGCCGCTTTGAAAACGCCAATTTCACCGATAAAGTCGTTTTTATTTAAGTAAGCGAGTATCAGTTCATGTCCGCCTTCGGCTTCTTCTACACAAACACTGACCGATCCGTCTATGATAAAATACAGCCGGTCGCCGGTATCTCCGGGCCGGATAATGGTTGATTTGGCGGGATATTTTTTGATATGGCAGAAACGTAAGAAATGTTCTAACGCTTCTTTATAAGGGGGTTCTTGGGCTTTAAGTGTCATCGCAACAATTTTTTTATTATATAAGTGCCGTGGTAAATGCGAGTAACAATGCAGGATTTTAATAAAAAAATCAACATTGTTACTCTAGCAATAAGTGTTTTTATGCTAATCTATGCGTCATTTTTAACCTGGAAAATAAACTAAATGCAAGTAACAGTCAAATGGGTCGATGGCGTGATGTTCGTCGGCGAAACCGGCAGTGGACATGCTGTTGTTATGGACGGTCCGCCAGACCACGGCGGTCGAAATATAGGTATGCGACCCATGGAAATGCTTTTGCTGGGCGTGGGCGGATGTTCATCTTTTGATGTGGTGCAGATTTTACAAAAAGGCAGAAATAGCCTTGTTAACTGCGTCACTGAAGTGACTGCAGAACGGGTTGATGCAATCCCGAGCGTGTTTAGCAAAATTCATCTGCATTTTATCGTCACCGGACATGATTTAAAGGCATCGGCGGTTGAAAGAGCCGTAAAATTATCCGCAGAAAAATATTGTTCTGCATCCATCATGCTGAGTAAGGCGGTGGAAATTACCCACGATTTTGAAGTTATTGAGGTCTAACTACTTTGAACAAATTGCAATTACACGGCTTTAATAATTTAACAAAGTCACTGAGTTTTAATATCTACGATATTTGTTATGCACCTGCCGAACAGCAGCAAGCTTATATTGAGTATATCGATGACGCTTATAATGCCGATAAACTGACCCAAATCCTTAAGGATGTCGCCGAAATTATCGGTGCGCAGGTTCTAAATATCGCTCGTCAGGACTATGAGCCTCAAGGTGCCAGCGTTACCATGCTGATCTCCGAAGGCGAAGCGCCGCCGCCGCCCAGCATGAACAGCCAGTCGCCCGGCCCCTTGCCGGAAACGGTGCTGGCGCATCTGGATAAAAGTCATATTACCGTACACACATATCCTGAAAGTCATCCCGATAGTGGTATCAGCACTTTTCGTGCGGATATTGACGTTTCCACTTGCGGACGGATTTCACCGTTGAAAGCGCTGAATTATCTGATTCATAGTTTTGAATCGGATGTGGTAACCATGGATTATAAAGTGCGCGGCTTTACTCGCGACATTTCAGGTAAAAAACATTATATCGATCATAAAATTACTTCTATTCAGGACTATATTGCATTGGATACGCAAGAAAGTTATCAAATGATTGACGTAAATGTATATCAGGAAAATATTTTTCACACCAAAATGATGCTTAAGGAAACCGAACTGGAAAATTATTTATTTGAGAAAGAGTGTGATTTAACTGCCGAGCAAAAAGCAGAAATTGAAAGTAAGTTGCATAAGGAAGTGACTGAAATCTTTTACGGTCACAATTATCGTCAGCGGTATGAAGAAGTTAAGCCTTAATTATTGGGCAAGCAACAAATTAAGCTAAGCCAATCCGAACGACAGCATGGAGCAAAAAAATCAGTCTGTGCCGTCGTCCATGTCTTTCGTAATATTAAGTTGATTAAGATATTTATCCTTTAGGAGACGGTACTATTTTTTATGCAGGTACTGCTTTTAAGTTATTTGTTGGATCTGCGTTATTCTCCAGGCTGCTGAGTGATTACCTTTAATTGTCGGGCAATTAAAACAATTGGATGCAGCACTTCCAGCGCAATTCCCTTCTCTCTAAGTCCAGCCGATATATGCAAAGCACAGCCAATATTTGAGCTAACCAAATATTCGGGCTGATCATCTAGAGCCGCCTTCAGTAAGTCATTCAATAATGCTAGCGACATTTGCGGATGATCAAGCATATAACTTCCCGCTGAACCGCAGCACTGTACCGATGCGGGTAACGGTGCTATGTTAATTTCAGGTATTTGTTTCAATAACTTTAATGCCCCTTGTTCTTCGCGCATAACATTTTTTAACGAGCATGGAGTATGCAGGCATACCGATGCGGCTAATGGGGTCAGTTGGTCATTGAAATTGCAACCGGATTCTATTAAAAAATGACTAATGTCAACTACTTTTGTGGCAAAATCAGCTTGCCGGTATTCCTGCATCTGACTACCGCAGCCGCTGGCGATAGTCACTATCGCATCTAAATTATTATCTGCAAACGCCTTGTAATTGGTTGCAGCCAGCTGCTCGAATGTTTCATTATCGCCATTGTGTAAATCCAGCGCGCCGCAACAGGTTTGCATTACGGGTACGGATACATTAAATCCTGCCGCTGTTAAAACCTTGATTGCGGCGTTAACAGTCTCATGATCGAGCAAAGACCCCATACAGCCGGTAAATAAGCCTATATTGCCTCGCGCTTCGGTAGTTGCCGGGTAGTGTGGTGCCAAAGCGGTGGGTTCATGATAATCGGGTAATAAGCGATCAACATTACCCAGCCTGAATAGTTCGGGTAATCTGAGCAAGCGAGCCGTTTTTTGCAAGCGAGTGGTTTGATAAAGGCGTAAGCCCGATTGTGCCAGGTGTGCGATGGTTTTGTTATGTGACACGCTTTTTAATAGAGACACGGACAGCGTAGAATCGCGTTCTTCTTTTATTTGTTCGCGGAAATTATTAACTAAGCGTCCATAAGGCACTACAGCAGGGCAGACCCGTTCACAAGAACGGCATAGCAGGCAATTGTCGATATGCTCAATAAGCTTTTTTGATGTTTCCAGGTGTCTGCCGGCCCAGGCTTGGATTAAAGCAATGCGTCCGCGTGGCGATTCGTTTTCATTTTGGGTTTTAGTGTAAGTGGGGCAATGCGGCAAGCATAAGCCGCATTTAACACAGATGTCAGCGTCGGCTAATAAATTATTCATGATTTTGTGTGCTGATTGCTTTAATAATATCGGAGTATTCGTCGGCTTTTGGGCGGTATAAAAACAAACCCAGTGCGGACAGTCCGGTGAAGATATACAAGGTGTTGAAACCATCTCCCAGCATAAACATAACTAAGCCAAAAATTCCGATAACTTCAATCAGCGACATCGAAACAATGATAGTCACCAGATAACGGCTTTGTGCCTCGGCAACTGCTCCAAGCGTTGCGTGGGAGTGCGGCA
>JADHTX010000175.1 GCA_016784875.1 Methylobacter sp. | reverse complement strand
AACCGGAATCTTTGCCATGCTGATGATAGTCCCCATCGGTGTCATGCTGTTTGCTTTTGCTTGGCAATTCATACCTAAAACTATTGCCGAAAATCTAGCTGAAGGTTGGGACGCAGCAATACTGATCCCGGTTATTTTACTCAGCGGCTGGCTTGCCTTTAAGATGAGTATCCCTTTGGAAACTTATATGTTTCACGGTACCTTACAGGATTGGTTAAGAGATGAAATGGGCATAGGCTACGACCAGCGTAATTCCTTGGTCGTCGGTATTGCAATGGGTTTTGCAGTTATTCCGACCATTTTCTCAATCGCCGAAGATGCTATTTTCAGTGTGCCTAAACATTTGACCGTAGGCTCACTGGCACTGGGAGCGACGCCTTGGCAAACCATGATTAGAGTCGTGCTTTTAACCGCAAGTCCAGGGATTTTTTCTGCCGTAATGATCGGTTTCGGTCGGGCCGTCGGTGAGACCATGATTGTCTTAATGGCAACCGGAAATACACCGGTCATGGACTTTAGCGTTTTTCAAGGTATGCGTACTTTGGCTGCCAATATCGCCGTAGAAATGCCTGAATCGGAAGTGGATAGCACCCATTACCGAATTCTGTTCTTAGCGGCTCTGGTTTTGTTTATGTTTACTTTTGTTTTTAATACGCTGGCCGAAGTCATTCGTCAGCGCCTACGTGAAAAATACAGTTCATTATAATGGTTCAATTATGATTAAAGCATGGTTTAAAAGCGGCACGCCTTGGGTATGGCTTAATGCAGCGGCAGTCAGTGTCTGCCTTATAATGGTAATCGGTGTGCTGGGCTTAATTGTAGTGCGCGGAGTTGGCCACTTCTGGCCTGCCCAAGTAGAACAGTTCAGCTATCAGGAGCCGGGTGAGCAAGCTAAGACCATTATCGGCGAGCATATCGATAGCAGTATTACACCGGCCGCAATGGCAAAATCTACAGGCTATATCATGGCCGACGATGAAGAATTCCTGGTGCAATACCTGATTAAAACCGGCAACCGTGATATTACCGGCACCGATTTTCGCTGGATATTGGAACGCAATATAAAGCAGCAACAATCTCCTGCCGAACTGATGGTAGTGGAACGACGCGAATGGGGGAATTTTTACGGTCGACTGGTTGCCGTCAAGGAAAACGGCAATATTATCGCTGAAGGCGCACAAGCTTGGCCCGCTGTTCAAACCCGAATTGCTGAAGCTTTAGTGATTTTTAAGAATATAGCCCATCTGGAAAAAAAGGAAGTCGGGGCAATCAACTACAGTCTGGAACAATTAAGGCTTGAACAGAAAAGACTGCAATTGAAAAATCAATGGGATGAGGAAGCCAAGCAGCGTATAGCGGCTGAAAAGGCAGAATTGGAAATTGAATATAAAACCTATCAAGTGCAATTAAATGATCTGTATCGTCAAATAAGACGGGATAGCTTAGTGGCAACGTCGGCGGGGGGAAAGGAAATTGAAATACCCTTGGCCAAAGTAGTCAGGGCTTTCCGTCCGAACACCATGACCCTGTTCGACAAAGTCTGGCATTATGGTGTCAAGGTGATTGAATTTCTAACCGATGACCCGCGTGAGGCTAATACTGAAGGCGGTATTTTCCCGGCTATTTTCGGAACAGTGATGATGGTGATCATGATGTCGATTATCGTGACCCCGTTCGGCGTCATTGCAGCGGTATATTTACGCGAATACGCCCAACAGGGTTTCATTACCCGCTTAATCAGGATTGCGGTCAACAATCTGGCGGGCGTGCCCTCCATTGTTTACGGCGTATTCGGTTTGGGGTTTTTTGTTTATATCCTGGGCGGCAACATCGACCAGCTGTTTTTCCCGGAAGCGGCACCGGCACCGGTTTACGGCACGCCGGGCCTTTTGTGGGCCTCCATCACACTGGCCTTGCTGACCTTGCCGGTCGTCATCGTTTCAACTGAAGAAGGCTTGGCACGTATTCCAAAATCGATACGCGAAGGCAGTCTGGCCTTAGGCGCTACCAAATTTGAGACTTTATGGCTGACGGTATTGCCGATGGCAAGCCCGGCGATGATGACCGGCTTGATTCTGGCAGTGGCACGCGCGGCCGGTGAAGTGGCACCGTTAATGCTGGTGGGTGTGGTGAAATTGGCACCTACGCTGCCTCTGGACGGCAATTACCCGTTTTTACATTTGGACAGAAAATTTATGCATTTAGGGTTTCATATTTATGATGTCGGCTTTCAAAGCCCCAATGTTGAGGCTGCGAGACCCTTGGTTTATGCGACATCATTACTGTTGGTACTGGTCATTGTTGGGCTGAATTTATCAGCCATTTTAATCAGAAATCATCTGCGAGAAAAATACCGGGCACTGGAAGGTTAAAGAAATGACAGCACAAAACGTACGCACACATAGCATTGATGTAAGTTCAGTATTACGCGAACAGACAAATACAGATGCGCCGAATGAGACCTGCATCAAAGTTGAAAACCTAAATCTTTTCTATGCGGAAAAGCAAGCTTTACATGGTGTTTCAATGGAAATGGCCAAGAAAAAGGTAACCGCCTATATCGGTCCCAGCGGTTGCGGCAAATCAACACTGCTGCGTTGCATCAACCGGATGAACGACCTCGTCGATAACGTGACCATCGAAGGTAAGGTTCTGCTGGATAATGAAAATATTTACGATAAATCCATCAATGTCGCCGCCTTACGCAGGCGTGTCGGCATGGTGTTTCAAAAGCCTAATCCGTTTCCCAAATCCATCTTCGAAAACGTCACTTACGGCCTTAGAATTCAAGGCATTAACGACAAAAGAATCCTGGAAGAAACGGTGGAAAATGCGTTGCGCGGCGCGGCGCTGTGGGATGAAGTTAAAGACCGCTTGAATGATAACGCCTTGGGTTTGTCCGGCGGTCAGCAACAGCGTCTGGTCATTGCCAGAGCAATTGCGATAGAACCGGAAGTCCTATTGCTGGATGAGCCGGCATCGGCACTGGATCCTATTTCAACCTTAAAAATTGAAGAACTGATTAACGAGCTTAAAGAAAAATATACTATAGTTATTGTGACGCACAACATGCAGCAAGCCGCGCGGGTTTCCGATTACACGGCATTTATGTTTATGGGTGAATTGATTGAGATGGGTACAACCAGCGAATTGTTTACCAATCCTCAAAAGAAACAAACCGAAGATTACATTACCGGTCGGTACGGCTAACCAGGAGCAAGCAATGGACAACAGTAAAATTGGACATCACATATCAGGCCAGTTCAATAAAGAACTGGAAGACGTGCGTAACAAAGTTTTAACCATGGGCGGACTGGTTGAGCAGCAAATAGAGCTGGCCGTAACCGCTTTTTCAACCGGCGATATGGAAATGGCCGAACTGGTCATCAAACAGGATAACCAAGTCGATGCATTAGAAATGGCTATCGACCAGGAATGTATGCAGATATTAGCATTGAGACAGCCTGCCGCATTCGATTTGAGGTTATTAATTACCGTAATCAAAGTTGTTAATGACCTGGAACGTGTTGGCGACATGGCCGAACGCATCGCCGAAATGGCCATACAGTTAGCGGGTGCCGACGGCAACAATAAGCATGACCACTATTATGAGCTGGAACACATGGCCGAATTGGTTCAGGAAATGCTGCATGGCGCACTGGATGTATTTGCCAGAATGAACATAGAAGACGTGACCACGATTACCGGTTTGGATTCCAATGTTGATCGTGAATACGGCAGCATCATTCGGCAACTGGTTACCCGAATGATGGAAGATCCGAGAAATATCACCCGAATGTTGGATGTACTCTGGATAGCCCGTTCGCTGGAAAGAATCGGCGATCATGCCTGTAATATTTGTGAACATCTGGTTTATATGGTCAAAGGCGAAGATGTCCGTCACTTGACCCAGGAAGAACTGGAAAAGAAGATGAAAGAGTAACAAAGAAATAAAACAGACCGGAATCAGTCAGTTCCAGCGGTAGCGAGAACAGGCTTATTCCGGCCCTCCATATCATCAGCGTTTATTTCAAGACGAAAATCATTCCCCTGCTTGCAAAATTGCCCGATACCGGCAGTCGGCGCAAGATCGAATTCATCACCCCTTATACGCACCATCAGTTACTGTTAATTAAGACAGTTGAACCACGGATAACCAACTGCCGACATCAATTTTCTGCAACACCCCTTTGGTGACCGTTACAACCCCCGCTCCCCCATTCGACAAGCTTAGGGCGAACGGGATTTGTCATAGCCAACTGATTTTTCTACCTGATTAGCAAAATGCTTCAGCTAAGCTTGTAACCATTGAGTAACGCGTCATTCCGGCACCATGGATGGCTTAGAGCTTACCATCCATGGTGCTAGATACCTGCTTCCCAGCGGGTATGACGCGTTTATTTTTGTTTGGCTAAAGCATCTTTATAATCAGGTTTTTCTATGAAAAATAATGATTCGCTAAAACATGTTAATAATCGACTGCGCAAGGCACAAATTTTTGGAGTTGGTGTTAAATAGAAATTTTTGCAAACAGCATAAGGCCCAAATCATAAACGGTACTTTTTATTACAAGTGTAAGATATACCTTACTCGTTAACATATGGTATCTTTGCTCTATTCAATAGAGGCTTGAATGTTCCAAAGGATCACTTTTTTATTTTGTAGATGGAAACTATCCAATTAACTCTATTTAAGATGTACCGCACATACTTATGTAAATTTTCTGGGGTTTAAAATTACTATGTTTTTGAAGTTTTTAAAAAAATCGACGACACCATCAAGCAAAAACACGGATTCCGAATCTACCCCGATTCTTGATAATAAACTGTCAAAAAAAAACGCTGACAGTCCTGCTCCAAGTATAAAAACACCTAAGCCAAATTCCCAACAATCAAACGAGACCGCTTTAAAAAATAATATATGCAGTTATGCTCCAGAAAAAGTTTCAATGGAGGATATACAAAACTTCTTTCCGATCAGAAATTACGATAAAGAAAAGCTTCTGGCATTTACCTCGGACCTTAAATCTGAAGTTTATCCTATGCAAACGCTGCTGTTTCATTTCGGCGATAAAACTGACGCAGCCCTGTACTTGTTAAAAGGGACCGTTTCTTTATCGGATGAAAATGACAAAGTTTATGAAATAGAAGCTGGAACTGGAGGAGCCAAGTTTCCGATATCTAGCGGATCAATACACACAACAACGGCCATAGCCAAAACTGACGTGAGTGTTTTACGCGTCTCTCAGAAAATATTGTCGCCAAAATATGCACCGTTATCGGAATTTTCCAAGCTGACGATTCCGGATGAATCGGCCAAAAATTATTTATTGGCCTGTTTTGTTCATCACTATAATACCGAAGAACTTAATATACCGACATTGCCGGATGTGGCGATAAAATTGCGTAATGCCATGCAAAACGATGCCGGTGTCGCAGATGTCGTAAAAATCGTTCAACATGATGCGGTCATTTCTGCCAAGCTTATCGGCTTAGCCAATTGCCCTCTTTACCTCAGCACTGTCCCGGTAAAAAGCTGTTTTGAAGCAGTAAACCGGATTGGGATAAATGCGACTCGTAACCTGGTCATTAGCTTAAGCATCAGCCGTACATTCCAAACCAATTCACCGCTGATAAAAAAATACCTGGATGACATTTGGAAAGAAAGTATCTCTATTTCCATTATCAGTTTTGTTTTGGCGTCGATTACCAAGCAAGTTAATCCCGAAGAGGCTCTGCTCGCAGGGCTTATCAGTAATATAGGCGCAGTTCCGTTCTTAAGTTTTGCCGCCAACCTTCCTAAAGAGTATTGCACGGCAGCCGATATTGAACTCGCCTTACCCTACGTTAAAGGCCCGGTCGGACACAAAATTCTGAGTGACTGGGGATTTGTTGAAGAATATCTTAAAGTTCCGCTCTATGCGGATGACTGGTATCAAAACAACAGCGACAAATTAAGCTTAACCGACATAGTTGTGCTTTCCCGCTTACATTATGAGATAGGACATCAAAAAAAGAAGCTGGAACTTCCCGTTATCTCATCTGTGCCTGCGGCCAGCAAATTAAAGAACTTTTCACTTTCACCGGAACACTCATTTAATATACTGCATGAAGCCAAGCAACAAATTAACGATGCAATGAAAGCGTTTTCCGGTTAATCAATCGTATTACCGTGGCTCTAGATTTTAAAAATTTCATTGGGCCAATTTAAAAGCGATTCTAAACCGCCTGTGCGGCGGGTAATGCAGCCAACGCCAGAGGATGCTTGGGAAGCAAGGGGGCAGGCCTTACATTTGACATTTTTAGTGTAAATTGTAAAGCCTGACCCCGCCGGTTTCATGAGCCAGGATATTATTTCCCAAGTCCGTAGCTCACAGTAGGCGGTTTAGTCCAACAAGGTTTATCCGTCGCGATTAAACTCACCGCTTTAATTTGGTTTTTGTGCCGCGACGGATAAACGCTATTCGTTAGATATTTTTTGTTTTGCTAAAGGAATAATGCTATCTTGCTGCCACCTCATATTAATACGTAGGCTAAGCAGCTCGCCGGTTTGCAACGCCAATATAGGATGTGCCGACGCTAGGAGGCGCATCATTCGCATAAAGCGTAAATAAAGGAATCATCCATTGACCAACTATCGCCGCATTTACGCGCCGGGCGCGACATGGTTTTTTACCGTGAATATTGCCAAACGACGAAATAATTGCTTATTGGTTGAAAACATAGATACACTGCGGACGGCCTTTTATGATGTTAAAAAGAAACACCCTTTTCGCATTGAAGCGGCGGTTATCATGCCCGACCATCTTCATTGCCTATGGACTTTACCGCCGGGTGATGCTAATTATTCAATGCGTTGGGGACAGATCAAAGGGCGCTTTTCCAGTCACATCGATACCGGCGAAAGCATTTCTAAAAGCCGAAAAAAACGGCGCGAGCGCGGACTCTGGCAACGCCGTTTTTGGACGCATTTAATAACGGATCAAGATGATTTCAATCGTCATGTCGATTACATTCATTGGAACCCGGTCAAGCACGGTTGGGTCTGCCAAGTTGCAGATTGGCCGCATTCGAGTTTTTTCAAGTTTGTACAAATGGGTGTATATCCCATGACCTGGGGGCATTCGGGTGAGTTTGATTTTAATGCGGGTGAGTAACCCGAATGATGCGCCTCCTAACGTCGGCACATCCTATGTGGCGCATCTTATCGCGTTATGTGGCGCATCTTATCGCGTTGCGCCGGTTTTCACGCAAAAACGAGCGCCGTGTCGGGGGCAGATAATCTCGTCGCCTTCCAATATGCCGCTGGCGATTTCCGCGCCGTCATGGGTACAGACATCTTCAATCGCATAAAATTGACCGTCAATTTTGAAG
>JADHTX010000004.1 GCA_016784875.1 Methylobacter sp. | reverse complement strand
TAATCAAAGTGTTCAATTTAATGCATTTAATTCTTGTATATTTGAAAAAAATGTCGCGCTTGGAAATGTTATTGATAGGAATTTTGGAATTAGATCAATGATGGCAATTGATATTGCAGATCAAACAAAAGATTTATTTATTAAAATGTCACGCTTATTTTTTGAAAACAAGCTCCTCACCAATGACTTTATAAGTATATCTATTCAAATAATTGAACAATTACTTTCTAACTCAAATAAAGCATACCTTTTAAGAATAAAATATTTATCTCTTATATGCAGTTCATATATTAGCTCTATGAATGTCTCTCCATTGGGAATCAAGCGATTAGAGTTTTTGATTACAAATACAATAGAACTATCTAGCAGTAACAACAAAGGGCTTTATACGGAGCTTGTACAGTTAATTATGACAATACGTCTAATATATGGTGATCGTATATCAAGTATTGAAATAGAGATGGCTTCACTAGAAGATGTAAAAAATTCAGGAGTAGCGTCTTCTACTTTGTTATTTACTGACTATTACACAGAAAATCAAATAAGATATATGCAGGATTATATAGCTTCTTATTGCAATGTTGACCCAAGCTTAATTAAATACCGTATTACATATGGTTCCACTGAGATTGCATCAGATATACTGTCACAATATTCTATATTACTCCCTGCTTATTATTGCGCATTTCTTTCATTTTTAAAAGCAGTTAAGGTAACAACAAAGACAATTTCCGGCATCACTAAGGACATTGTTGATATAAAAAAAAATACAACTGATATATTTAGCAAAAACAAACCAGACACCAATTTATTAGTACAGACAAAACAAAATACATTAAGTGCACTTAGAGGCGATTATAAAAGTGATATTGCTAGAAAGACAGCGGAGTTCGCAAGAAATGAATATGCTAAAAATGTTTTAGAAATGGAAGATAATGCAATTTTAGAAATTATGCTTGAAAATTCAAGCACATTAGATAATGAAGGATAGAATACGTTAACTTATTTTGGAATAAATAAATTTATGCATATCAGGTGCTAATAAATTAAATCTGACATATTTCTTATAGCGTGCTTGGTCAAAAAAATCACCATCCATGGATAATTGAGGATACTTAAGCAGTTTTTTTGATGGCTCAGCAAAAATAAAATATCCTGAATCTGGTTTAAATTGACTTTTTATCCACTCATCACGCAACAAAAGAAGATACCTATTTTCAATATATTTCATAAGCTTTGAGTTAGATAACTTTGTATTTAATATTTTCATAGCCTGCTCAGCAAATCTTATACTATGTGCAGTAGTTGAGCCGTGAGAGTTGGCAAATATATAACGAATATCATTACGCATCCAAGTGGGAAGAAGAAGATATGAAAATCTAAATCCATGTATAGCCAGAGCCTTTGTTGGACAAATTAATCTTGCTGTTTGTTCGGGCAAAAAGCAAGCCGTTAGTTCATTATGACTTCCATTCCAATTGCAGTATTGGAATGATCCATCAACGAATATAAATGATTCTGTTTTTAATTGCCATTCCATCAAATCAGAAATAAGTTCTTTTTTCTGTTTAACACCTGCATACCAAACTGGATCAGTAACTATGAGATAGCAACGCTTTTTGGGAAGGTTATATTGAAAGTTTTCTTCAAAGGAGTGTCGATTTGAAATAGGTCGCAAGGTAAATCCAAATAGTTTGGCAAAATAATAAAACGTGTAGTAAAGCGGCGGCACATAAAAAATCTCCTTAACGCCCTGCTCATATAACCAAGAACAAAAACTTGAAATTAGGGGGGTAGAACCATCTCCAGCGAGAATGCTTTCATTCGAATAACTTAATTGTTCATTCTCTAAATGAAATTTTGAGATCAGTGAAACTACATTATTTGCATCTTCATAGAATTGATAAAGATGAATATCTGAATCTTTCGTCATGCGGTCATCTATATTTTGCAAATACATATCTACAAATGGATGGCTACAGTTCCAATCAGAATAAAAAATCTTTCCTTTGCGGTCACGTATGGCAAAATCGAGCTCGTGGTGCTTACTTAAAAGCTGATCAAATAAATTCATAGATAATTCCTAGTTATCACTACATAAGCAATTTCCTCCTAGGATGCCCCTTACAAATCACCTCCTTCAAACTGTTATCACTCACCTGCGTATAAATCTCGTTAGTGGAAATGCTGTTATGCCCCAGCAGTTTCTGTACATGGCGGATGTCTACTCCGGCTTCCAGTAGATGGGTGGCGGTGCTGTGGCGTAGCATGTGGGGGGTGATGTGGCGTTCCATGTCGGCCTGTTTGGCGCTACGGGCGATGAGTTTTCTTAAAAACTGCGGGGATGCCGGGTTGCCGTGGGTGGTAATCAGCAAGTGTTTATCGGTGGGATTGTAGCTAAGGCGTAGCTGGATGTAGGTTTCTATCAATCGGGTTAGCTCGGAATCGTTGATAAATACCCGCCGCTCCCGGTTGCCTTTGCCGGTGATTTTGATGATGGAGTCCTGCAAGTCTATATCGCTCAGCATGATTTGCGTCAGTTCGCCGATACGCATGCCGGTGTAAAACAATAACTCTACGGTTAGCAAGCAGCTGATGTGGTTGAATTGTTTGCGGCTTAGGTTACCGGCTATGCTTGCTACTTCGCCGGGAGATTTGATGCCCAGTTCCGCCAATGGGGCGGTTAGCAGGGAGCGCAGTTCATGGGCGGCAAGGCTACGCGGTAGACGCTTGGGCAATTTGATCGGGGCTTTAAATTTGTGGAATGGATTGTTCGCTAGCAGGTCTTCGCTTTCCAGCCAGTGAAACATGGCTTTTAGGCAGGCCATACGCCGCTTGATGCTGGTTTCTTTAAGGTTTTTCTTGTCGAATAAATGGGTTAAATATTTACGCAGTAAATGGCGGTCGCAGTCTGTAATGACGGCGGCTTCCAGGCAAAAACCGGAAAACTCTTTCAAATCGATATTGTAGGCTCGCAGGGTATGATCGGATAGGTTTTTGCCGACGCGGCAATGGCTTAGGAATTCTTCGCAAGCATTTGTTATTTTCATTGTTGCTCTTTATTGCAGGCATAAAAAAACCTCACTAGGTGGGGTTCTCGGATTGGGTGGATTTGTAGGCTCTCAAGCTTTGCTTGAACGTATGAAATTACGGGAGGCATGCGCTGAGGTGGTTGATATATTAACCCTTATCCAATACATTGTAATTATTTACTGACAATTTCCAGATGGATTCTTACTTTCTATTTTTACCTGATTAGTAAGGAGCTTAACTGATGTTAAGCACGGATGGTATTGGTCCCGTTTGCCGCGCCGAGCACCGGAGCTTTTAGCCTGAACAGCCCTTTAAGGGCGCGATAACCCGATTTAATAAACTGCCGCGATAGACGCCTCCGGGGACAAGGCTGTACGTAGCGATGTACGGAGGCTTACTCTCATCGTATGGAGAATCCGGATTTTCAAGGTAAACAATTCGATTTTTTGGGTGGGCCATAATCATTAAGATGCCATTATCCAGCATCAACTGCACGTCTTTATGGAGTATGGATGCGGCTTTGCAGCAGGAGCAGTACCACTAATCGATGTACCGCCACGATCTTCGAGAACGGCATGTGAAACAATAAAATCGCCGCCCCAAGCCGCAGATGAGAAACTCCAATTCAAAACCAAGAACAAAAGACAGGGAAATGAACTATCGAACGGGTTAAATTTTCGATGGTTCCCAAGCACTATACTTCGCACGGTTACGGTTGAGGAAATGATAGCGAGTTGATTTTTGTCGATAGCAAGGCCCTGAAACAGGCGCATAGCAAGCTATGAATCTGTTTCAGCAACGCGGCTATCGGCATAAAATCAGCCGCTAGGAATCCGCAACCGTGGCCGGGCGAAGTATATCTTTAGAACTCAGTTCGTGGAAGCTTTAGCTTCCCGTCTACCCTCACTACACCAATCCCTTGTTCGGCAATGCCAAAGTCGGGAACGAAGCGCTATTCCTGCATCTCATGTTGAGCCGTCGCATGTAGCAAAAATTCATGAGCAGGGCGTCTGCGGAGGTTCGCAGATGCCCTGCGCGCGATATTGTCAGCCTTTATCCGATCGTCCTTTGAGTAGTCTAGTGTCAAAACCGAACAATTCTCCCATCCAGATGAACACCACCCAGACCAGAAGACCGAAAGGCAAATAGCCCATGTATCCCAACAACGGCATTTCTGAAAAAATATGTATAACATTGACGTAGGGAATATCGTATATCCAGTAATTGGGGTTGCTTGCCGGTAATGCCGGATTGGCATTGCTGCCCCAATTCCACAATTCCCAGAAAACCCCGTTACATAAACTGCCGATCGCCACCAATAAGACCGGCCCCCAGTCGCCTTCCGCCATCGCGGTGAACGGATTCCATATGTTTTTCCTGATCAGTTGTCCGGAGAAAACCGCCAGCGTCCCGATCCACAACACCCAGAACAGCGGATAGGGAAAAAACACCATGATGAAGATCAAAAAGAAGCCGCCCCAAAGCAAAAGTCCGCCCGGCAGCGCTACTTTTGGGCCGTTACTATAACGGCAGGCCACGCCGGGAAAGGTATTAAGCAAGGTGTACCACTCGAAGATGGCGGGCCAGACCGTGGTGTAGGCAATCAGGAACAGCAACACGACAGTAGTGTGGCTAAGCGGCATCACGCCGTCGGCGGTGTTTGGATAATACCAGTTGCCCAATGCAAAATAATCGAAATACTCGAAATAGAACCAACCGGCTATCGAGACCGCCGCACTGATGAACAGTGTTTTAGGCCGTGTCGCCAGCAATGAATAACCGCCGCTACTGCGATATACCAGCCCGTCCAACGTCAGGATGAAGCCCCACCATAAAGGCGTGAAGGCGTAATACACCAAATCGCCGAACGGCGTGACCCGTGTCCACATCAGCCACCAGAAAAACAGCGTCAGCGCGGCACCAAACCAGAACCATACCGGAAGCGCCGCCGGGAGCGGCTTGGGTGGCGGTGTCGGTATGGTAAAACCGAACCATTGAGGGAACAGCAGAAACAGGGCGAAAGCGGCTTCCACCAGTGCCAGCGCAACGAAAATTATCAGGTTGAAACCGGGAGCTTCCGCCACCAAAAGCGGCGGAAATACGCCGAAGCCGGGCGGCAAATGGGTTTCGGGATAGGCAAACCACGCCGCCACAAGCGGCAATACGCTCGACAACACGATCGGCCAAACCAGACTACAGATTCGCTGCATGATTATTCTCCTCGTTATTTATGTTAGAACTGATTTTTTTCCTGACCTTCATTTCGACTTCGTTTGCGAAGACGCTTATTTTCGTACATTCGGCTATCAGCCATATGCTTGAGTTCTTTTTTACCCGGATTTTCGTGGACATGCACCGAGCCGGAACTAGCTCCGGCAGACTCAAACCCGCTGGCACGCATGTCTTCAACTGCCTGCATCAACATCCCCTCGACCCACAACACATCCCCTTGCTCGCAAGTAATGGCAAATTCGTCGCCGCCCAGACGGTACGCCTGCGCCCTGACATCCAAGCGCTTGCTCAGGTGCCTGGCAAAGACGCACAACAATTCGTCGCCGCGCTCATGCCCGAACCGGTCGTTGTAATACTTGAGGCCATCCATATCAATGAACGTCAGGCTGCCATTCGGCGGCAGGCTTTCCAGCGCCAGATCCAGCGCCACACGATTGGGCAGGCCGGTCAGGGCATCGGTGCGGGCAATCTGGGCGCTCTGCTCCATGCGTTGAATCGCCCGTTCTTTCTCACGATAAAGCAGGGTAAACTGATGAGTCAGCACCAACGCCAGCAGCATAACTTCTACCGACACCGAAAACAGGCCCATGTGTTCGATATACAGGGTATAGAAACTGAGACTGTCGATTGAAATTGAGGTGATTCCCAGTACAAAGAAGGTTCCAATCGCACCCAGGTAAAGCTGAGCTATAACACTGCCTTCGCGCGAACGCACAATGCCGGCAACCAATCCATAAGTCAAAAACAGGCCGACACCGTAACGATCAATTTCCAGTGACCAATTCGGCATAACCGCCGCCAGCACTATCAGTCCTCCCAACAAAGCTAACAGCACCGTACCGGCTGTGTGTAGACGCGGATAGGCGTCATGCCGGATTTTCAGCAAGGCCATCACAAACAGGATGTAGGCGCAATTGGAAAACAAGATAGGAACGCTAACCAAGTAAATCCAGTGCATGCCAAACAGTTCCGGAAACACCAGCAGCGCCATGCTGTTGTATAGCAGATTGCCGAAAATGAAGGTCGCGTACATCGCTGAAGACAAGCTCCAGCACACAATCGCCAGCGCCGCGTAATAGATCATCAGGCCCAAAAACATGCCTAAGCAAAGCAGCGTCAGAGCATTTCCCGGCTTGATCGCTTGCCGGTATGCATCCAGCGTGTTTAGATAAGGTTGCGGGGCGCCCAGGAAGAAGGGGGAATTCAGTTCGGTCATCAGGAGATAATGGCCGGCAGGGAGCTCGGCCTCACGGCCATGCCGTAGAAAAAAAGGATTGATCTCCCGGCTCTGGATTCCGCCTTGCACATCGGTAACCGGATGTCTCTGCGCATCGAGAATGATATGGCGAAAATACCCGATGGTACTGGTGTTCTTGAAATCCAGCACATAGCGGCCAGCGGTTTTGATCTCAAAATCCGCCTGTTGCCAGAAATGGCCGCCTGTCAACTCTACCCGGGCTACCGGCTTGAGCCCCGCAGCCGCAAGGTTGACCTGCCCCTGATAGGTCCAATTCTCAGGGGCCTGATACCAGAGTCCGGCAAGTTCGTACTCATCGGCCAGACCAACACACGGCCACGCCACGATAAGGCATGTGATCGCGCAAGCAATTATCTGAAAGAATTTCATGTGCTAGGGCATATGTTTGGAAAAACAGTTGGACTGCCCAAACTTTACCATATTTCCCCGCAAAGGAATTCAATATCGTAAGCTATGGTTGAATTCCACTAAACATTCGTAATATGAAAAGATTGTGGAGCTATCTTACAAAGCAAACAACTCCTTCATCTTCTGCCCAGGACTTTCCGCCCGCATAAACGCTTCGCCGACCAGGAAGGTGTAAATGTCGTTATCCAGCATCAACTGCACGTCTTCATGGGTATGGATGCCGCTTTCGGTGATGATTAAACGATCTGCCGGAATTTCGGCTTTTAAATCCAATGTAGTTTGCAAGGAGGTTTCAAAGGTACGCAAGTTGCGGTTGTTGATGCCGATAAGCTTTGTCTCCAGTGTTAATGCCCTTTGCAATTCTTCGGCATTATGAACTTCCACCAATACGTCCATGCCCAGTTTAGTTGCAGTATCCGACAGTTCGTGCATTTGGCCGTGTTCTAACGCGGCGACGATCAACAAGATACAGTCTGCGCCCAAGGCGCGAGCCTCAAAAATTTGATAGGGGTCGATCATGAAGTCTTTTCTTAGCACCGGCAGTGGGCAGCGTTCTCGGACCATTTGCAGATAGACTTCCGAACCTTGGAAAAAATCCTTATCGGTTAATACTGACAAACAGGTTGCACCGTTCATCGCATAATCCTGGCCGATGGCTATCGGTTGGAAATCTTCCCTGATTACGCCTTTGCTGGGCGAAGCTTTTTTAATCTCCGCAATAATAGCCGGTTTTTTTGCCAAGACTTTACTTTGCAGCGCGTTGTAAAACCCGCGCGGATTTTCTACGCCTCCGGCAATTTCTTCCAGGTTGGCGATAGTCATGCCTACTCTGCGTCTTGCGACTTCTTCGGCTTTTTTATCGAGGATTTTTTTTAAGATGTCTGGGGTGTCGGTCATGGCTTTAATTATCTATAAGTTTTTTGAATTAGCGATCAATGCATCGAATTTAGCTTTTGCCTCTCCGCTGGCGATAAGCTCTTTGGCCTTTTCGATGCCTGCGCCTAAAGAATCGGTGATGTTGGCCGCGTAAATTGCCGCCCCGGAATTAAGCGCCACGATGTCCCTGGCCGCTCCGGCTTTGTTGTCCAGCACCGATTTTACCATCACCAGACTGGAGGCTGCACCATCAATGGCCAATTCGGCCAGACTGGCACGCTTAAATCCGAATTGTTCGGGCGTTATCGTATAGCTAGTGACCTCACCGTCTTTTAGCTCGGCAATGGTTGAGGCGGATGCAATGCTGATTTCATCCAAGCCATCCTCGGCATTGACCACCAGCACATGCTTGCTGCCGAGTTTTTTCAATACCTGAGCCAGCGGTTCAACCCACTGCTTGGCAAACACGCCGATCAACTGGTTCGGCGCACCGGCGGGATTTGAAAGCGGACCCAACAGATTGAACAGGGTTCTAACGCCCATTTCTTTACGGGCATTGCTGGTATGCTTCATTGCGCCGTGATGCTTGGGCGCAAACAAAAAGCCGACACCGATTTCATTGACGCAGTGCGCGACTTGTTCGGCGCTTAAATCCAGGTTGACTCCGGCAGCTTCCAGCAGATCGGCACTGCCGCAACTACTGGAAACGGAGCGGTTGCCGTGCTTGGCGACCTGTCCGCCCGCTGCGGCTACGACAAAGGCGCAGGTGGTGGAGATATTGAAGGTATTCGCGCCATCGCCGCCGGTGCCGCAGGTGTCGATGACGTGGTCGCCTTTTATATCGACTTTGGTTGCCAGTTCGCGCATCACTTCGGCGGCGGCAGCGATTTCGTCAATGGTTTCGCCTTTGCAACGCAAAGCGATTAAAAATCCGCCGATTTGCGCGTCGGTGGCGTTGCCGCTCATAATCTGCCGCATTACCTCGCGCATTTCATCGTAACTAAGGTTTTGTTTGTTCAGCAGGGCTTGCAAGGCTTGTTGTATATGCATACGGGTTAAGGTTTTTGTATTTGAAAAATCAATTTATCTACGAAAAACACAAAAAGCACGAAAATATTCAATGGAGATCCAATGATATAAATGATCACCTATAAGGGTGAATGGATTAACCAATTCCTTTCGTGTCTTTCGTGGACTAATCGCCGTTTTTAAGATTATTAAACTCAGTCGTTCAACTCATCCTGCAAACGCTGGTATATGCCGCCAAAGCTGCCGTTGCTCATCAATACGAAATGACCGCCATAACGCGCTTCAAATTTCAGCTTGGCGATAATCTCATCCAACGATGAACAGATTTCGATATTATCGGCGTATTTTTTCAACTCGCCTAAATCCCAGCCCATCGCTTCCGGTTGGTAAATAATGGCCAGATCGGCATTTTCTAAGGATTCCGCCAGTGTTTTAGTATGCACGCCCAAACGCATGGTGTTTGAGCGCGGCTCGACTATTGCTATGATGCGCTCAACTCCCACCTGCTTTCGCAAACCATCCAGGGTTGTTTGTATCGCGGTCGGATGATGGGCAAAGTCATCGTAAATTGTCACGCCATTTCCTTCGACTGCATTCAGGACAGGAATACGGGCAATCACTTCCATGCGACGCTTGACGTTTTTAAACTGAGCCAATGCGGCTATCGCATCTTTGGCCAGAATGCCGACATGTCTTGCGGCAACTATCGCGGACAGTGCATTGTAAACATTATGCTCGCCAGTCAGCGTCCAGTTGACGCAGCCTTGCACTTGATTGTCCATCAGCACATTAAATTGACTACCGTCGGATTTAATTAATTGGGCATTCCATTGGGCATCGGAATTTATCGAAGTCTTGGCCACCGGCGTCCAGCAGCCCATTGCTAATACCTCATTGATATTGGCATCGCATGCAGGGCTGATAATCAGCCCTTCTCCGGGTACCGTCCTGACCAGATGATGGAATTGTTTTTTTATTGCATCCAGATCGGGAAAAATATCGGCGTGGTCGTATTCAAGGTTATTGAGGATCGCAGTTCTGGGACGATAATGGACAAACTTTGAGCGTTTATCGAAAAACGCCGAATCGTATTCATCGGCTTCGATCACAAAAAAGTCAGACTCGCCCAGCCGCGCCGAAATACCGAAGTTCAACGGGATACCGCCGATCAAAAAGCCCGGCTTAAAGCCCTGATGCTCCAGTATCCAGCTCAGCATACTGGTCGTGGTGGTTTTGCCATGAGTTCCGGCAACGCCCAGCACCCATTTATCCTGCAATACCTGCTCGGCTAACCATTGCGGGCCGGATACGTATCTTAATCCGCTATTCAACACCGCTTCGACTTCCGGATTGCCGCGCGACAAGGCATTGCCGATTATCACCAGATCGGGTTTGCTATCCAAATTTTCAGCCTGATAGCCTTCCATCAATACGATGCCTTGCTGTTCCAACTGGGTACTCATTGGCGGATAAACATTTTGATCGGAACCGCTGACCTGATGCCCCTGCTGCCTCGCAATGACGGCAAGTCCGCCCATAAATGTCCCGCAAATACCTAAGATGTGAATATGCAATGTTTTATCCTGATTTGAAATTATTTCTTGCCGGGTGGTTTTGTATCGGGCTTATCTCCCGGTTTTCCAACTACCTCGTCTTTTGACGTCGCTTCTTCTATCGGCACTTCTGCCTCTTCTTTGGCTCCGGCATCCTCCAGTATTTTATTAACTTTTTTATGGTCGAATTTTTTGGCTCGAGCCAAAACAGTCACACCTTGTTTATCCAGGGCATTGACATCGGCGCCTGCTGCAATCAATAAGTTGACAACCTCTTCGTTACCGAAAACGATTGCGTCCATTAGCGCTGTTACTCCTAAGTTATCGACGATATTGACATCGGCTCCGTACACCAGCAGTATTTTAACAATATGTACATTACCGCTAAAGCTAGCGGCCATTAAAGCAGTGCGACCGCTTATTGTTTTACTGTTAACATCTATCCCTTGAGCCAGTATAGCTTCTGTTCTTTCAATCTTGCCCGTCATTGCTGCGGCAAATAAATCTTGTCCATCTTCTGCATGCGTCGCCGTAGACAAGACCAAGAATAGGATTAAAAAGCAGTCTTTATATTTCATTCTGAATAGTTGCTTGCGTTTAGTGAAAAGTTACGATGAAATAAACAACATATAACCTATATGATCTAATAATGAACGAAAAAAACAAAATAATAGTTAAGGCTACACCTCTATTTATAGAAGCACAATCGTCACCGGATGAGGATCGATATGTCTTTGCCTACACCATCACTATTACCAATGCCGGCGAAATACCGGCAAAGTTACTCCAGCGTCATTGGTTAATTACCGATTCCAACGGCAAAATCCAGGAAGTCAGGGGCGATGGCGTCATAGGCGAACATCCTTATCTTAAACCCGGCGAGTCGTTCCGTTACACCAGCGGTGCGATGATAGAAACCCCTGTCGGCACCATGCAGGGCGACTATACTATGCATTCGGATGACGGTAATCATTTCCTTGCAGACGTACCCAGATTTACCTTATCCATCCCAAGAACACTGCATTAATAATGTCTATTTATGCTATCGGTGATATTCAAGGCTGTTTTGATGAATTATTAAGACTCCTCGATACCATTTCTTTTAATGAACATTCCGATCAACTATGGTTTGCCGGTGACCTAGTCAATCGAGGCCCTAAATCGCTAGAAACCCTACGCTTTGTCAAATCGCTCGGAGATTCTGCAATCACGGTGCTGGGCAACCATGATTTACATTTACTGGCCGCATCCTGTGCTCCCAAAATTGCCAATAAAAAAGACTCGCTATTGCCGATACTTGAAGCGCCTGACAGGGACGAGTTAATCGATTGGCTAAGGCATAGGCCGCTGTTTCATTTTAACGATGATTTCTGCCTGGTTCATGCCGGCCTGCCGCCGCAGTGGGATTTTAAAAAAACCCAAAAAATGGCTTTTCTTGCAGAGCAGGCTTTAAGAGCGCCTAATTATCAGATATTTTTAAAACAAATGTACGGCAACAAGCCCAATATCTGGTCATCCAATTTGAAAGGCGTTGATAAGTTACGTTTTATCGTCAATTGCTTTACCCGCATGCGGTTTTGCGATGATGATGGCCGACTGGATTTCGTCCATAGCGGACCTATCGGCTCTCAACCCAAAAGTCTTGTTCCTTGGTTTGCAGTACCTAAACGCAAAAATGCCGACATGCGCATTATCTTCGGCCATTGGTCAACCCTAGGCTATTACGAGGGACAAAACTGCTACGCCATCGATACCGGCTGCCTTTGGGGCGGCCAGCTCACCGCATTAAAACTGGGCGAACCGGTGCAACGTTACAGCATTAATTGTCCCGAAACCAAAAAATCCGGTAAAAATTATCTGGCTGTAGCGGGTTAAGGTGATTGTCGGAATAGAATATACCGATAGCGCTGGAGCTTGATTTGTCTTCAAGGCGCAACAACTGGCGCATAGTCGAACTATGTAACTGCTGTTGACGGATGACGCTGATGAGACAGCGCTAAACGGATTTTTAACAAATCATTCTCGCTTATTCGTCAAATCAGCATCATCCGTCTGTGTTCTATTTTTTAAATTTTTCCAGCTTTAAAAAACTGTAGCTAAACGCGACATTGGGATCATCCCCAATATCTTCGCGCTCCACCTCGATCCATTGCTCGTCATCAATTTCGGGGAAAAACGTATCGCCGGGAAATTCCTGATGTATCAGCGTCAAATATAGCGTATCGGCAACCGGCAGCATCGCCTGATAAAAATCCGCACCGCCGATCACAAAAACTTCCTCAACCTCAGCACAACTTGCCAGCGCTTGGTCAATATCATTAAACACCAGACAGCCCGGTTGGCTATATGACGAATTCCTGCTGATAATGATATTGGTACGCCCCGGTAACGGTCTACCTATGGATTCGTATGTTTTTCGACCCATCAAAATGGGGGAGCCCATGGTTATTTTTTTAAATTTTTTAAGGTCGGCGGATAAATGCCACGGCATTTGATTGTTCAAGCCGATGGCCCGGTTGCTCGCCATCGCAACGATAAGTGATATTTTCATGTTATTGCAGTATTCTTTTAAAGATTAATTTTACCCAAACATCATACTATGAAAAATATACTGGTTGTATTTACCGGCGGCACTATCGGCTCTGTTGCAACTGACGGCACTATCAATACTGTCGGCAGTGCATCATACAAACTGATTCAACTGTTCCAACAGTATTACGATAATCACCAACTAATCCATTTCGACACTATCCAGCCGCTACAGATTTTAAGCGAAAACCTTGCCCCCGCTGCCTGGAAAAGCATTATCGAAACCATAGAAGCCGTCCAGGCCGATCAGTACGACGGTATCATAATCACTCATGGCACAGACACATTGGCTTATACCGCTTGTGCGCTAAGCTTTTATTTTAATGGTTCCAAGATTCCTATGCTGCTGGTTTCCAGCGATTACCCACTGGATCATCCTAAAGCCAACGGAGTTGAAAATTTTATCTGTGCGGTTGAATTTATCCGGCAAATAAACCAACCCGGTGTGTTTGTCCCTTACCGAAACCAGCAGCAAATTACCCAATTGCATCAAGGTGTTCGCTTAGCCTGTTCCTTACAATTAAGCGGCGATTTTTTCAGCGTTCAGGGTAAAAGTTACATGCGCTTTGAAAAGCGAAAATTTTCGCTATTAAATCAGTCAACCAAACAAATTCCGTCTAATTACACTCAGTTAAGAGCCGATTTTTCCAGGCGCATTTTAATGATTAAGCCTTATCCGGGACTTGATTACACACGCTTCAACCTAGACAACGTCGATGCGGTTTTACACGACTTGTATCACTCCGGCACCGCATGTGCATCCTTGCAATGGGGTGAAAACCATTCGCTAGTTGAATTTATAAAGCACTGCAAAAAACAAGGTGTCGCTATTTATCTGGCTCCGGCGATTAAATCAGCCGATGCCTATCACAGTACTCAAACATTGATTGAGCAAGGTGCTGAAATAATCTGGAATATGTCGATTGAAGCCGCTTATGTAAAACTGCTGCTTGCTTACGGCAATTTTAATGATAATCAGGAAATCCTGAATTTTATGATCAAGGATATTGCCGGTGAACACCTCTCCTGAAACAGTAAAACCTATTCAGCAATAAAGTGGCACTGATAATCTTCCATGGCCCGTCTAATCACTTCATGCGCTTCTTCCCGACCGTAAACGTTGGTTATTTCACAGGAGTTCTTTTCGCTCGGCAGATGCTTATAGGTTAAAAAATAATGTTTCAGCCGGTTAATATAAGACTCTGGGCAATCCGATACATCATTCCATTGCCGATAAAACTCATCACCTTTCATAACCGCAATAATCTTGTCGTCGGCTTCCCCCCCATCCAGCAAACGAAAACCGCCGATAGGTATCGCTTGTAAAAGAATATCGCCATGGGTCACATTGCGCTCACTTAGTACGCAAATATCCAATGGATCTCCATCGCCTTTAATAACGGTTTTTCCCGATTTGATTGCGGCATATTCGGCAACCCGATCTGCGCAATAAGTTTGCGGGATAAACCCGTACAAGGTGGGAACGGTGTTGGAAAACTTTTGCGGCCTATCGATTTTAAGATAACCGGTCTCTTTATCAATTTCGTATTTAACGGTATCCGATGGAACTATCTCGATGAAGGCTGTAATAATGTCAGGCGTATTGTCCCCCGGACTGATGCCGTGCCAAGGATGTGCTTTGTATTGTATATTCATAAGATTGGTTAATTTTTACTTAAAAATGAGGAGTGTCTATTCCTGCCTTGGTACCGGGAGACCGACTAATTGCCGCTATATTCTTAAATCTAAAAACCGCAGTTAGTCCACAAAACACACCAACAAATCTGTATGTTTCGATGAAATAGTCATTCACCCTTTGGATAACCGTCAACAGTTTGGCATCTCTTTAAAAACTTTCGTGCTTTTTGTGGAAAAAATGATTTTTTCTAAGGTCAAACGGAAATCGGTGCCTTGATATGTTCATGAGCCTGATAATCAATGATTTCAAAATCTTCATATTGATAATCAAATATCGACTCCGGCCGACGTTTAAGTTTTAATATCGGCAATGCGTAAGGCTTGCGGATTAATTGCAAATTAGCTTGCTGCTGATGATTCAGGTATAAATGCACATCGCCCCCCGTCCAAACAAAATCACCCACTTCCAAATCGCACTGCTGAGCGACCATATGCGTCAATAACGCATAACTCGCTATATTGAACGGCAAACCTAAAAACGTATCGCAGCTGCGCTGATAGAGCTGACAAGATAACTTGCCGTCGGCCACATAGAACTGGAAAAACGCATGGCAGGGAGATAAAGCCATTTTACCTAGTGCTACATTTTGCTGTGGGCTAATACTTTCATCCGGTAAATCCCCGACATTCCAGGCGGAAACGATAATCCGTCGGCTGTTTGGCGTTGTTTTAAGCTGTTCGATCACCTGCTGAATCTGGTCAATATGCCGGCCGTCAGGTGTCGGCCATGAACGCCATTGATGACCGTACACCGGGCCTAGATCGCCGTTTTGATCGGCCCATTCATTCCAGATATTGACATTGTTCTGCTGCAAAAAACGGATATTGGTTTCACCTTTTAAAAACCAGATTAACTCATAGATTATTGATTTTAAATGTATTTTCTTTGTTGTAACTAATGGAAAACCTTCTGCTAGCGAAAACCGCATCTGATGCCCGAAAATGGACAAAGTACCGCTACCGGTTCTGTCGCCTTTTGGACTGCCTTCAGTAAGGATTTTATCGAGTAATTCTAAATATTGCTTCATGCAGTTCTTTCATAACTGTTAGTTTTTTAGATAGGGTTAATATTTCCCTAAATCTTGACGAGTACGTTTGTAGGGTGATTTCAATCGTCCTTGGCAAATAAATTCAATCTTTCAGACTAATGGCCACCCAACCCATCCAGAAGTTTAATGAAATCTCGCTTAATTTTAAAGCGAACGCGCAACTCAACCAAATAATCGCCAAACTCCCGATTTCGATTCAGGGTAATCATTATCCCACCAATTCGGCGAATTAACTTCACCGCATCTGCATAAGCCCTATTATTGGTTTAATTAACGATGTTCGAAAACACTAGCATATTAAGTGCTTGTACAATACCGTCAACCTCGCCATTCAAATCGTCAATCTGTTCCAGAGCGCTTTCTAAACGCTCAATAGCGTATTTAGCCAATCCGATCAACATCGTAGCGCTATCCGGTATAAGCAGTTCCGCCAGCGATTCCACGACCTGCTCAAGATTAGCCGCAAGTTGCGAGACTCTCGCCAATCAAAAAAACATCTGCGTTATGTTTTGAATTTATACGAAATGACCTACTCCGCCAACAATCCCCGCAAATTGTTCATAGCCGTAGCAGCTATCTGACCTTGCAGATTGATATTATCGATAATCTCCAACACGGTGCGGGTATCGACAATCGCCTTCACATTAGGATTAACGACTTTCAGGTCACAAACCGTAGCGTCTATGTCCGCAGCCTTGGTTTGCGCTTCGCGGACGGCTTTTTCTTTGACTTTGATAGCCCCTTCAATAGCCGATATTTTTTCCTTGTCGGCCTTATCCTTTTTCAGCGCTTTCAAATCCTCTTTCAGCGGCAGTAATGCTTCGGTGAGATTTTTAAGCTCTTCCAGAAACGGCTGCATATCCGCCTGAGCCTTGACACGACGAGCGGCAAAGTCCACCGTCCAGGAAAAATCGCTGTCCGCTTCAGGTGTTCCATGTTTGCTGAGCAACCTTGCAACCGAAGAAAAGACTTTGCCCTGATTACCCTCCTGTTCCAGCCAGTCAGCGACTAATGGCCTCGGCAAATCGGCATCATCCAGAACACCGCCTTGCTTATCGAAACCAAAATAAGCCAAGGTCGTCGGTGTTTTCTTGCCAACTTTGATTTGCGATAAATCATAATACCAAATGCGTTCGGTTTTTTTACCCTTGGTAAAAAACAGCAAATTGGTTTTAACACCGGCTCCCGCTGTTGAAAATACGCCGCCCGGCAAGCTGATGATGCACCACAAATCGCATTCATCGACCAGCTTGCGCTTGGTTTCGACAAAGGCGCTCTCATTGGTTCGGAACAACAAGCCTTCATCCAACACAATACCGCAACGCCCACCCGCTTTGCCGTCCATCGGCAGTTTCAGGTCGGCCAAAATATGTTGCAGGAACAAAACCTGGGTCGAACCGGTTTCGAAGCTGTAATTCTTTTGCGCATCCGTGCCTTCCTTGCCGCCGAACGGCGGATTGGTCAAAATCACATCGAAAGTGGCCGGGGCTTGCTCAAACAAACCGGCATAAGTAGGCCGGTTGGTCAGCGTATTGCCGTACCACAAATTCGGCTGGTCTATGCCGTGCAGGATCAAATTGGCTAACGCGATAGGAAAAACCAAGTTCTCTTTTTCCCTGCCGAAAAAGGTATCGTGTTTCAACACATCCAACATCGTCGCGGTGGGCGAATTGCCCAAATTGCGGCTGATATGCTCGAACGCCACCGCCAAAAAGCCGCCGGTGCCGCAACAAGGATCGTAAACCGTTTCCCCGGCTTGCGGATCGAGAATATACACCATGCCCCGGATCACTTCGGGCGGCGTAAAAAACTGGCCGCCGTCGGAATTTTTCTCGCCCATTTTCAGCAGCAAATCTTCATAGACTTGCGACAAGGTAAAAAAGTGAGTGTCGTCGATATGGTCGATATGGATTTCATGCACCTTGTCGAGAATATCGCGCAGATTGGTTTCGCTATCGACCCGCACTTTTTCCACCGCCGTCATAATCCGGCCGATCACCCGCTGTTTGCGGCTGGCATTGCTATTAGGCAACTGGGTGTTAGGATCGACATCCAGACTGTGCAAATGCGGCAGCTGTTCGTTATTAATAAACTCGAACAGCTTGCCGTCGCCCGCCGCGTAAAGCTCCTTGCGCTTCCAACCGATAGCTTGTTCTCCCGTCTCTTCCTAATCGGCAAACGGCGCTGCCCAATCCTGCCAGCGATAGGGCGCAGTCAAGGCCGGGGCATAATCGTTACCTAATGCCTCGGCTTGTTCCCTCGCCTTTTGCTCTTGCGCATCCAGAATGCGCAAAAACAGGATCCAGGTTAATTCCGGCACATACTGCAAGGCGCTGGCGCAATTGGAGCGGCGCATCACGTCGCAAATGGCTTTAACAAATGAGGATAGCGATTGCGTGGAAGCGATAGACTTGGGCGATTTGCCTTTTTTCGCTGTTTTTAGTGTGTTGCTGGGTTTGTTGATCATATTTCATTATATTTTGTAGGAGCGGGCCATGCCCGCGAAAAACTTTCTTGCCACCCCAGATAACCTGAAGCCAGGGAGTTAATATCTTGCGCCTGAACCGATTTCAACCATTACGAGGACATCCTCGAAATGGTCCAGTCATCTAATTACTGCTGCAACTAAAAATCAAACCCAAATCGCATTCCAAAACGGATAATCCCCTACCCGTTGAACCAGCCCTGCCCGCAAAGGATTGGCAATAATGTATCGAGCGATATTGAGTAAATCCTCCTCGGCGCGTAAGGCGTGATCATGATACCCCGGTTCCCATAGCGTCCCGCTACGTTCAAGAACGCGATTCGCCAATCTTGAACTGGACGATTTCAGCCGATTGACGACAATACTTAAATTATCTTGCATACCCAAACCAACAAGCCAATGCGCATGATCCGGCATCAGAACCCAAGCGAGCATTCGGGCATCGCCAAGAATTTCGTTGCTTTCAAAACATCGTGCGGCGGCGCAACCGGCGTTAAATTTATCAAAAAAACATTGGCGATTAAGCGTTGTCGCGGTTATCAAATAAACGTGGTTAGGCAAAGACGCTCTTCCCTTACGCAATGCCTGATGTCCGGGTCGATTTTTTTGTGGGAACGGGCCATGCCCGCGAATAGGGCTAGGCACGACTCAGATCGCGGGCACGGCCCGCTCCTACAACAAATTTATTTGAACAAGGCATGTTTATTTGTTCTCGAGGGCTTTAGTCAGTAACTATTCATGGAGTTTATTGCACTTATTCTACTGCTCATTTTATTACCAAGGTTTATCTTGTAGGAGCGGGCCGTGTCCGCGATTTGAGTCATGTTGCTGCCCAATCGCGGGCACGGCCCACTCCTACAACAAGTTGTTTTCTATCTGGTTGGCTACTCATAGCTTGAAAGCTTGGGCCAACAATTGCGTCGGCAATCGTTTAATTTCCGCTAGTTGCATTTCTGCCGCCTTACGCGCAGTTTTTACTTCGTCTAGTTGAGCTTTAAGACATGACACAATTTGGTATTGCTCTTCAACTGATACTGGTATCGGTATTTCTAAATTTTCTAAGAAGTTGGCTGGCACACGCTTTTGTCCAACTGCTACAGTAAAAAGTTTTAATGGCTGCATCAAGAGTTTCTTGTCTGCGTAAAAATAAATGTATCCATTCAGGAATTACTTCTTCTGAGCATCTAATAACGTGAAACTCTGTTGACCCAAAACCAATACCATCAATTAAACCGGTGACAATTGCATTTTTTCCGTTTTGCATACAAGGCGTGATCTTTGCGAATATCACATCGTTTTCTTCAAAATATGTGTATCCCTTTTTTACCTCTGCATAAGGCCGATTCAATGCCTCAATTACAATCCCATTTACACCATCTACATTTTCCATTGGAATGAAAGAAGTTTTTGTATGGTCTTCGCGTATGGTTTTGGTTCTACTGGGGTTTATTTGTGCAACAGTAGAAAGTTTTTTTATCGGCCAACTCATATCCCAAACAACCTCTCTTTAGCATCCAATATAACACCAGCCGGTTTACCCAATTTCTTTAAGGCCGAAAATCCCGCAAGTTGCCCGCCTCGCTGAGCACCCGTTGCAGCATTTCCCGGCGGTATTCCTCTATCGGGATTTTCACATCCCGGCCTTCGCGACGGCTCAGGATGAAGCGGCCTTCCGAGTTGACGGTCACGGTTTGCCCGCCAATTTGAATCACCGGCGGTTCGTCTTCTCCTTCGCCATCATCTCCGCCGTCTTCGCCTCCACCACCGCCGGTCTTGTTTTTGCCTGAACTGTGCGCGCTAATAAAATCGGTGCCGAACAAGTCGGTTACGCCGGTGTAATCGTACAGCCAGAATTTGTATTTTTGCGTGACTTCGTCGATACGGGTGCCGCGTCCGACCATTTGGTAAAACAGGATGCTGGATTCCAGATAACGGAAAAACACCACGGCATTAAGCCGTTCTATATCGACGCCGGTCGCCAACAAATCGACGGTGCAAGCGATGAAAGCCCGTTCGCCGGAGCCGCGCATCGGCTCTATCAATTCTCTCCCGCCGTTAGCCGTGCCCATGCATTTGAATGCGTAATGTTGTTTGGCGACGCGGTCGGCGTGGATTTCGCGGGTGCAAAAAATAATCGCTTTCTGCTCGGGGCCGCCGTGTTGGCAAAGCTGCTTGAACAAATCCTCGCACATGGCCGCAATGCGTTCCGGTATCAGTAGTTGGCTGTCGAAATGCCGGGACGTGTATTGGTCTTTGATTTCTTCCTGCCTGATTTCTCTGCCGGTTTTGGCGTCAATCGGCTTGGCTTTAAGCACCTCTTCACCGGTAAAGGTTTTGCCGTCTATCGAGGCCTTGCGTTTGATGATTTCGCAAGCGGCGAGGTAGTCGTCTTCCTGGGCTTGGATCAGATTGTATTCGTAAACCGGTTCGCCAAAGTATTTGAGGTTGTTGGCGGTGTCGTTCTCTTCGTCATCCAGCCCCAAGGTTTGGTAAGTCGCAATATGAATCCGGGCGTTTTTGGCGCTGTTTTCGCCTTTGGTATTGATAACGATACGGGCATTGTCGCCGAATACTGCTTTAAGCTTGTTGTAACCCTGTTCACGCAGCTCGTCCCGGTCGCACAAAAACAAGGCCGGTTTCGGCAAGCGTTAGATTACTTTTTATGCGCAAAATAAAACAACCCAGCGCCGATCAAAATCATCGGCGTTGACAGTATTTGCCCCATGGTCACCCAGTCTAAAGCCAAATAACCTAGTTGCGCGTCCGGCATTCTAAAAAACTCGACGAAGAACCTGAAGCATCCGTAAAAAAACAGCGCCATGCCAGTCGTGGCCATAACCGGTCTTGGTTTACTGGAATATACCCAGAGAATCGCAAACAACACCACTCCCTCTAGAAAGGCCTCGTATAATTGCGAAGGGTGACGCGCTAACGGGCCGCCGGTAGGAAATACCATGGCCCAAGGCACATCGGTAGGCCTACCCCATAATTCGGAATTAATGAAATTACCAATACGACCCGCTCCCAAGCCGATAGGTGCCAGCGGTGCGATAATATCGGTCAATTGCAACATGCTGCATTGCTGTTTTCTGGCAAATAACCACATCGCGATGAATACACCCAACATGCCGCCATGAAAGGACATACCGCCTTGCCAGATTTTAAACAGTACCAGCGGATTACTTAAAAAACCATCAAAGTTATAAAACAGGATATAGCCGATTCTGCCGCCCAGGACAACGCCGAAGGCACCGTAAGTAACCAGGTCTTCTATCGCCTCCGGCTTGATTGGCGACCACGGTTGTTCGGCTCGTTTTTGTCCTAAAAACCAGACGGCGGCAAAACCTATCAGGTACATCAGGCCGTACCAATGAATTTTTATCGGGCCTAAGCTAAGAGCGATGGGATCAATGTGTGGAAAATTCAGCATAATGTGTTAAATGACTAATTTAATAAAATGATAACCATTGAAAGATAAATTCTTTTTCAACTTTCGTGTCACGCGAAAATGTTGTTTCGTCATAAATAATAAAAACATCCGGAACCTATGCCATTAATTGTGAAAAATTTCTGTATACCTGGCAGCATAGGTTGGTAGTTGTTATCCAAAATCGTGTTGGATTGTTGTTATTGTATCTTTAGCTATATCTGTATTACTCGACAACAGATTACACATCCAAATTAGTAACATCCAACGCATTTTTTACGATGAAGTCTCGCCGTGGCTCGACCACATCGCCCATCAGCGTGGTGAATATCTCATCGGCAGCAATCACGTCTTCGATTCTGACTTGCAATAAGCGACGGTTATTTGAATCCAGCGTAGTTTCCCAAAGTTGCTCAGGATTCATTTCACCCAATCCTTTGTAACGTTGAATATGCTGGCCTTTTTTGATTTCTTTCATCATCCATTCAAAGGCCTGTTTAAAGTTGCTGACCGGCTGCTGCCTTTCGCCCATTTGCATGAATGAGCCTTCGTTAAACATGCCAGCTGTGTTTGCCGCATATTGTGCGATTTTTTGATAATCCTTACCGTTGAAAAAGGTCGATGGCAAGACAAAGGTTTTTGTTAATGCGTGCAGTCGTTTATTAACTACGGCAGAAAAATCATTAGCCCCTTTATAATCCAGCTCAATGCTGTATATCGCCTTACTGTCGCAATCGGTTAGCCTTTGTTCCATATCTGCAAACCAAGCAGCTAGCTTTTGTTGATCCTGCTTAAGTTCGTCATTGATCACATCCATATAGGCAAATTGTTCAAGAAAAATATCATCGTAACGTCTGGATAAACGATTATTAATTTCGGCTATTTCAGTAAACAATTTTGCCAGCTTTTCTAAGCCCTGCCCTTGAATTGGCGGTGCAGATACATCGGTAAAAAGCTGAGCTTTATCCAATGCGAGTTGAATCAAGTATTCGTTCAACTGGGCATCGTCTTTAACATAATGCTCTTGTTTGCCTTTTTTAACTTTATACAACGGCGGTTGGGCAATATAGATATAACCTTTTTCAACAATCTCGGGTAATTGACGATAAAAAAATGTCAGCAATAAGGTTCTAATATGCGATCCATCGACATCGGCATCGGTCATGATAATAATACGGTGATAGCGTAGCTTGTCCAGATTGTATTCGTCTTTGCCTATGCCGCAACCTAACGCAGTAATTAATGTTCCGACTTCTTCCGAAGAAATCATTTTGTCGAAGCGGGCTTTCTCAACGTTAAGAATTTTCCCCTTTAATGGCAGAATGGCTTGTGTGCGCCTATCCCTGCCCTGCTTAGCCGATCCGCCCGCAGAATCCCCTTCCACTAGGAACAGTTCGGATAAAGCCGGGTCTTTTTCCTGACAATCCGCCAGTTTGCCCGGCAATCCGGCAATATCCAACGTGGTTTTGCGACGCGTCAAATCTCGCGCTTTACGGGCTGCTTCCCTGGCACGAGCCGCCTCAACAATCTTGCCGACGATAGCTTTGGCTATCTGCGGTTTTTCCAGCAAAAATTCCTGCAACTTTTCATTCATTGTCGATTCGACTAACGGTTTAACTTCCGATGAAACCAATTTGTCTTTGGTTTGCGAGGAAAACTTGGGGTCAGGAACTTTAACCGACAATACTGCTGTCAAACCTTCGCGTGCATCATCGCCGGTAGTTTGAACTTTTTCTTTTTTAGCTAAGCCGCTTGATTCAATGTATTGATTGATAGTTCGAGTTAAAGCGCCTCTAAAACCGGCCAAATGACTACCACCATCACGCTGAGGAATATTATTGGTATAACAAAAAACATTTTCCTGATAGGAATCATTCCATTGCATAGCTACTTCGACTGTGACGCCTTCTTTTTCCGCTATAAAGTGAAATACTTCCGGAAATAACGGTGTTTTGTTTTTATTAAGATGTACAACAAAAGCGCCTATGCCGCCTTCAAACTCGAAGACATCCTGCCTGTCGGTACGCTCATCTTCCAGACTGATGCGTACACCGGAATTTAGGAAAGATAATTCTCTGAGTCTTTTCGCCAATATATCGTAATGAAACTCGACATCGGTAAAGGTTTCCGTACTGGGCTTGAAATTTATCATTGTGCCGCTGCCTTCGGTAGCCCCTACTGCTGCCAATGGTGCCACAGGGTTGCCCATGCGATATTGCTGTTTATACAGTATGCCATTCTTGCGTACTTCAAGATTTAGCTCCTCGGATAACGCATTAACCACCGATACACCCACTCCATGCAAGCCGCCGGAAACCTTATAGGCATTATCATCAAACTTACCGCCGGCATGCAGTACCGTCATAATGACTTCTGCCGCTGATCTCCCCTCTTCTTTATGTATATCGACAGGAATACCCCGACCATCATCTGAAACGGATACCGAACCATTACTGTGAATAATTACTCTGACCTCTTTGCAGTAACCCGCTAAAGCCTCATCAATCGAATTATCAACGACTTCAAAAACCATGTGATGCAAGCCGGAACCGTCATCCGTATCACCGATATACATGCCCGGTCGTTTTCTTACTGCGTCTAAACCTTTTAGCACTTGAATATTGGTGCTGTCGTACTCAGGCATGGCTGTTTTTAATTCAACAGTTTGGCTTGATTTTTCGACAACTTGATCACTGGAGTTACTCATGATTATTTTTTCCTATTGGTTGTGAATGTTCCACGTGGAACATTACACGGATTTTATGGTGCCATGTTCCACGTGGAACATTTTGTAAATTTTAATTTGACTTAAATTGCCAAAATCATTTTTTTCCGTTGCTGTAATAAATACTTGGCAAGCCATTTTCGATAAATAGCTTAATAATTTAGCCCTGTTAATAACATCGAGTTCAGCAGCGAAATCATCAATCAAAATACAACCTGTTTGACTATGCTCATTAGCAAGCAATTGAACCTGAGCTAATTTCAAACTCATGACTAATAATTTTAATTGACCCCGAGAAACAAAATCTTTTGCTAAACGGTTATTAATCAATAATTGAAAATCAGCGCGATGTGGCCCACTATGGGTAAAACCATAACGCAAGTCTTTATCCCGATCCTCAATTAGAATTACATTAAAGTCCTTGGCCATATCCCAACCAGACACGAGCTTCAAATCAACACCATCAAGATCGAGGAATTTGTCGATAATTTCAATAAAAACGGGTTTGAATTTTTCTAAATACTGCTGACGAAAACAATCGACTATTGTACCGTAATAAACGAGTTCTTTATCCCAAACATTAATTTGGTCAAGATGTTTTGTTTTCAACAGAGCATTGCGCTGAGATAAGGCTTTTTTATACTTACGCCAAGCAAATAAAAAATCATGATCATGATTAAAAACACCCCAATCTAAAAATTCTCTTCTTACTTGCGAACCGGCATCAAGTAACTCATAACTTTTTGGATGAATCAGTTGTAACGGTAATGCATAAGCTAAATCGGAGCGTTTTTGTTTTGCTTGCTGATTGATATGAATATCAATATTTTTTCCATCGAGCTGTATGCCCAACTGTAACTGGTTGCCGTTTTTTTGTAATGACTGCGCTGAAACAACTAACTGATTTTTGGTAAAATTGATAACGGATTTTATTGTTGAACAGCGATAAGACTTAGCGCGTCCGAGAATAAAAATAGCTTCGAGTAGAGCGCTTTTTCCACTGGCATTTTCTCCAAAAATCAGATTAATTTTTGGAGAGGGGATTATCGATTCCTTGTGGATATTTCTGACTGAGTAAATATCCAGTTTCAACAAAGTCATTACGGCAAGTTTATAATCTCATGGGCATAACAATAAATTTATACCCACAATCACCCGGTTCATCAATAAAACAGCTACTGGCATTACTCGCAATAGTTAAAACAGCAAGTTCAGAATCTAAGTTGGATACAGCATCCAATAAATACTGGGCATTAAAAGCAATTGTTAAGGGCTCGCCAGTGTAGTCAATAACCAACTCTTCCTCAGCTTCATCATGTTCAGGGTTATGGGTACTTATTTTTAAACGGTCAGGCGTAATATCAAAAGTCACTCCCTTAAATTTTTCATTCGACAAGATAGCAACACGAGTTAAAGCGTCTTTTAGTATTTGCTTTTGGATATGAATTTGATTAAAAAAATCTTGTTGAAAAACTTTGCCAAAATCAGGATATTTTGAGTCCACTAATTTTGCAGAAAAAATCAGGTTTTTGATAAAAATACGAATATTGTTGCTGGAAAACTCAATTTTTAGTTCAGCTTCCGGATCGTCAAGTAATCTACTGAGTTCCAGTACACCTTTTCTTGGAAGAATAATTCTGGCTTCAAAACCGGTAGGCTGTTCTAAATTATCTTCATAAATAGACAATCTATGTCCGTCAGAAGCAACCAGCTTAAATTTACTGTTAAAGACATTAAATAACAAGCCGTTCAGATAATAGCGAACATCTTGATTAGCCATGCAGAAGATCGTCTTATCAAAGGCTTTTTTTAATTTACCAGCCGTAATAAATAAATGATTTTCAAGTTCGGACTCAGCAAATTCAGGATAATTATCGGCAGGTAAACAACTCAATGAAAAACGACTTCGACTTGAAGCTATTTTTACCTTATCGTCCTGCAATTCAAATTTAATTTCTGCTCCACTTGGTACTAACCTACAAATATCTAAAAATTTTCTAGCGGGGACTGTAATCGCCCCTGGGGTCGCAGTTGCAATGTTAATTTTAGCAATGATCTGAATTTCCAAATCGGTACCCGTTAAAATCAGCTGGTCCTCTTCAATAACCATCAGCACATTAGAAAGAATAGGCATTGTTTGCCTTTTCTCAATTACGCTGACGATTTGCTGTAAAGGAAGCAAAATCTCTTCTCTATTAATAATAAATTTCATAAAAGAATATTTTCTCTATTATTACTATTAGCTTAAAAGGAAACTGTGGAAAACAGCTTTTTGTCCTTAAAAATCAATTAGCTATATTGTTATAAATAATGTGGTTAAAGGTGTACGTTGATGTGTATGCTTTGGGGTTAAGTAAAGGTTGTCAGTAAAGTATCAAGTTATCCACAGGTTACTCCCGCCTAATGTGACAGAGTTCTCAACAGGTTGGAATAATCTTCTGCAATTTTATTATCGGCTTCTTTTAATTCGGCTATTCGTTTACAGGCATTCATTACCGTGGTGTGATCACGACCGCCGAAGGCATCGCCAATTTCAGGAAAACTGTGTGATGTTAGTTCTCTGGCTAAGCACATAGCCATTTGTCTTGGTCGAGTAATGGATTGTTTTCTATTTTTAGAAGACAAATCAGCAACGCGAATTTTAAAATACTCCGCAACTGTTTTTTGTATATTGTCGATATTAACGAGTTTATCTTGCAAAGAAATTAAATCATGCAGTGCTTCTTTGGTAAAGTCGATGGTGATCTCGCGACCGGTAAACTGTGCGTTAGCAATAACTCTTCGTAAAGCGCCTTCGAGATCTCGAACGTTGGAAGGAATCCGTTTAGCAATAAAAAAAGCCACATCCTGAGCTAATTCAATATTAACCAAAGCCGCTTTCTTCATTAAAATAGCGGCTCTGGTTTCCATATCAGGAGGTTCGATTAAAACAGGAAGTCCCCAGCCAAATCGTGATTTTAAGCGATCTTCAAGACCTATAATTTCTTTAGGATATTTATCACAAGTTAAGATAACTTGATGTTTTTTTTCCAATAATGTATTGAACGTATGAAAAAACTCTTCCTGAGAGCGCTCTTTTCCAGCAAAAAATTGTATGTCGTCAATTAACAGCACATCAACGCCGCGATAAAATTCTTTAAATGCATTAATAGAGTTTTGTTGTAATGCCCTAACCATATCCTGAACGAATTTTTCAGAATGCAGATAAACAACAGTTGCCGATGGATTTTTTTGTAAAACGGCATTACCAATTGCATGCATCATATGCGTTTTACCCAAGCCTGAACTGCCGTAAATTAGCAATGGGTTATAAGCTTTGCCAATGTTTTCAGAAACCTGCATAGAAGCTGCCCGAGCTAATTGATTAGATTTACCCTCAACAAAGTTGTCGAAGGTAAACGCCTTATTGAGGAAGTTGGGGCTGGATTTTTGAGTACCGGCAGGCTTGGCTATTTTTGCGGCAGGAGTAACGGATGAATTTTTGGAACCAATTTCAAGACTTAAATTAAATGTTCCGTTAGAAAATTCATAAATCGTTTCTTCGATTTTAGCAAAATGATGCTCTTTAACCCAATCCAGTACGAACCGGTTTGGGGCTAATAATTTTATTTGTCCATCGTTTTCTATGGCCTGAAGGGGCCTTATCCATGTACTAAAGTCAGAACCTGAAATTTCATTTTCAAGTTTAGAGAGGCAGTTGTTCCAAATTGAGCTCATTGAAATAGTAATTAAAGTTGATTAGTGTAATGAAGTAATTTTGCGTTTTAGCACTATACAGTAATAAAACATTGCTCTACAGAATTGACAGGCCTAGCTGTTTATTTTATCATCCGCTGTCTTTTTTATCTGTTTTTGTTAACACTCACCTGATCAGGCCTTAAGTACAATGAAAAGAACATACCAACCCAGTAAAATTAAACGCGCAAGAACTCATGGTTTTCGTGCAAGAATGGCAACAGTCGGTGGCCGTAGAGTTATCAATGCTCGTAGAGCAAAAGGACGCGCCCAGTTAACCGTTTAGTTGATGGTTGTGTGGCTGAAGAAGTTTTTAGTTTCCCCCCGCAGTTACGGTTAAAAAAACCGGCTGAATATAAAAAGGTTTTTGCTAAGCCTGTAAAATCAAGTGACCAATATTTTACCCTGTTAGCTATACGGAACGATTTTGATCATCCGAGGCTAGGCTTGGCAATTGCTAAAAAAAATATAAGAAAGGCAGTGCAAAGGAATTTGATTAAACGAACTGTTCGGGAAAACTTTAGAATAAAACAACATAAATTGGGAAATATTGATATTGTTGTTTTGGCTCGTAGAGAAGCCGTAGATGCTCCATTAGATTTGTTAAGAAAATCTTTGGAAAGACATTGGCTTAAATTGGTATCCCGATGCGATTCGTGCTCATAGCAATTATAAGGTTTTATAAGTACTTTATTAGCCCTCTGCTTGGAAATCGGTGTCGCTTCTATCCAAGTTGTTCAAGTTATTCTCTGGAAGCGCTTCAGCTCCATGGAGCCATTATCGGCTCCTATCTCACTCTCAAAAGATTATTAAGATGCCATCCGTTCCATGAAGGTGGTATTGATCCCGTTCCAGAAAAATTTGGTAATAAGAATGGATAATATAAGATTTGTACTGATCGTTACTTTTGCAATGCTTGTTTTTATGCTGCAACAAGCTTGGCAACAAGACTATGGACCGAAACCTGAAGTTGCTGCTATTGAAGATGCGGTAGTGGTCAACACGAAAGAAGATTTACCTTCTGCTACGGGCACTTCAACCCAAACAGGAACAACAGATCAAGATATTACAGCGGTTCCATTGGCAACATTGTCATCCTCCAACATCATTACCGTTAAAACCGATGTGCTTGCACTGGAAATTGATATGCAAGGGGGCACAATCCAAAATCTGGATTTATTAGCTTATCCTGTAGAAAAAGCTAACAGTGTTGTAAATAGTATGCGTGAACTGATTGGTTTATCGGCGGCAGAAAAAAACACTGCCCCAGTGCGTTTATTTGATAGCAGCCAAGAAAAACTATTTGTCGCACAAAGCGGTTTAATTGCCGATAGCGGTTCCGCGACGGCTCCGAATCATCATACGGTATTTGAAAACGAACAAAAAAGTTATGAACTAAAACTTGGCGACGATAGTTTAACTGTGCCTTTAACATGGACCGATAATAATGGTCTGACTATTACCAAATTATTTACCTTTAAGCGAGGTAGCTATCAAATAACTTTGGCACAAAAAGTTAAAAATGATTCTGGTAAGGCTTGGTCAGGAAGGCAATATAGTCAGTTACTTCGAGTTCCTGGTTCGACAAGCACCGGGGGAATGTTAACTGGCGGAATGAGAGCTTATGCCGGCGGAGTTATTTATACCGAAAAAGAAAAATATCAAAAAATAAGCTATGACGACATGGATGATGAAAAGCTTGATGTTGCAACCATAGGGGGTTGGACAGCAATCATTCAGCATTATTTTGCCTCAGCATGGGTTCCGCCAGCGGATCAGGAAAATCATTTCTATACCAAAGCGTTGAATGAAGGACGTTATGTGATCGGAACTTATTCTCCATTAGTCACCGTTAACGCAAATTCAGATGCACAATTCGTAGCGCAATTATTCGCAGGGCCTAAAATTCAGCCTATGATGGAAAAAACCGCTCCTGGTCTTGAGCTTACCGTTGATTACAGCTTTTTAACCTTTATTGGTAAACCGATTTATTGGTTATTGAATCAGATTCATGATGCAGTCGGTAATTGGGGCGTAGCCATTATTGGTGTAACAATCTGTATTAAATTACTGTTTTTCCCATTATCGCAAGCCAGTTATAAGTCAATGGCTAAAATGCGTAAAATTCAGCCGCGTCTTAAAGAATTGCAAGAACGTTTTGCTGATGACAGACCGCGTTTTAATACCGAAATGATGGCCTTGTATAAAAAAGAAAAGGTTAATCCTTTGGGCGGCTGTTTGCCTATTTTGGTGCAGATTCCGGTATTTATGTGTTTGTACTGGGTGTTGAGCGAAACCGTCGAGTTTCGTCAAGCGCCCTTTGCATTATGGATACAAGACTTATCGATACAAGATCCTTTCTTTGTATTGCCGGTTATTATGGGTATTACCATGAAAATTCAGCAAAGCTTAAACCCTGCACCGATTGATCCGATACAGGCAAAAGTTATGAAGATGTTTCCGATTGTCTTTACTGTTTTCTTCCTGTTTTTCCCGGCGGGTTTGGTTTTATATTGGGTGGTAAATAATACGCTATCAATTATTCAACAATCGTATATCACCCGGCAAATAGCTAAAATGCCATAACTTGAGTTAAAGTGGATATTGAAAATCTAGATACCATTGCAGCTATTGCAACACCGCCAGGGAATGGCGGTGTTGGTATTATTCGAATTTCGGGAGCATTAGTTCCCGAAATCGCCAAACAATTAATTCACCGCACTTCCTCCAAGCAGTTTAGCGGTACATACGCTAAAGCATTAACTCCCCGACAGGCCTTGTATACATCTTTTTTCGATGATGACGGCACCGTAATCGATTCAGGCATCACTCTTTATTTTCCAGCTCCCGCGTCATATACAGGCGAACACATACTCGAACTTCAAGGACATGGCGGCAGCGTTGTATTAGACATGCTATTGAGGCGGGTTCTATCTCTAGGCGCACGCTTAGCCAATCCCGGTGAATTTACTGAACGTGCCTTTCTTAATAACAAACTCGATTTAGCTCAAGCTGAAGCAGTCGCAGATTTAATAGAAAGCAGTACAGAACAGTCGGTTCGGTCGGCACAAAAATCCATGCAAGGCGTTTTTTCAGTACAGATCAATGAACTGGTCGAGGAGCTGACCGAACTCAGGATTTACGTCGAAGCGGCCATTGACTTTGTCGATGAAGAAATCGATTTTTTGACCGATGGAGTCGTCGAAAACCGGATAGTTAAATTACAACAACGCATTGAACAGATTCAAAAAATCGCTCAACAAGGACGCTTGCTGCGCGATGGCATGACCGTCGTATTAGCAGGAAAACCCAACGCCGGAAAATCCAGTCTGCTCAATGCGCTGGCCGGACATGAAGCGGCGATAGTTACAGACATAGCTGGAACCACACGCGATGTGTTAAAAGAACGCATTCAGCTGGACGGCATGCCTTTACATATTATAGATACCGCAGGCTTGCGTGAAAGTGACAATGCGATTGAACAAGAAGGTATCCGCAGGGCTCACGAAGAAATCAAAAACGCCGATAAAATTCTGTTACTGATTGATATTAGAGAACCGGAATCAGAATCGCTGTTAAAAACCCTGCCGCAGAGCGCCAACATCACCCTAATCTATAATAAAATAGACTTGTTGGGCCAGGAGTCTGAAATTAAACAAACTGAACTAGGCGCTCAAATCTACCTGTCGATAAAAACCGGAAACGGAATGGAACTATTAAAACAACACCTCAAACAGAGTGTCGGTTTTAACGAGGCTACAGATAACGTGTTTATCGCCCGAAGACGACATATCGAAGCCTTAAATAAAGGCCATGAATTTGTCGAAAGTGCTTTAAATCAGTTAAGAGGCAGTCAGGCCGGAGAACTGGTGGCGGAAGATTTAAGACAAGCTCAGAACAGCCTTGCAGAAATTACCGGAAAATTTACCTCGGATGACTTGCTGGGGAAAATATTTTCCAGTTTTTGTATTGGAAAATAGTAGTCTTATCTTGTCACATAAGGTAGATTCAACTTTGACGTCCAATCTAAGTAGCCAGTTTGGATTCTAAAAGTCTCGAATATTTAACTTGTATGGAGTTAAGGAATTATGTCATCTACTAATAATAAAAATAACCTTCCGCTAACAATTGCTATATCAGTTGCATTGACCACACCAACAATAATGCTTGATAACATGCCCTGGATAGCGACTGCTGAGGCCGATGAAAGCATCTCCCAATCAGGAAATTTAGAAGACCGGGAAATCGAAGCTTTCGCTAACAGTTACACTTATGAAGATGCCGTATTATTGGCTAACTTCTGGGGTAAACCCACACCTTGGGATGCCAAGCTTAAAATCGGTAGTCTACTTCTAAACGGTGACAATGATGCGGTTCAACAGGCGCTAAATAACGCTAAACAAGCCAGTGTGGAAGATCAGGAAATCAAAGCTTTTGCCAACAGCTATTCCTACGAAGACGCAGCGCTACTGGCTAAATTTTGGGGTAAACCCACACCTTGGGATGCCAAGCTTAAAATCGGTAGTTTACTACTAAACGGTAACAATACCGCAGTCCAACAAGCATTAACTAACGCGCAGACTCAATAATTTCTTTAAATAGATATAAGCGGCATGAACGATTTTAGGATATGCGCAGATTTTCTATTCAATCGATATTATTTACAATAATATCGATTTTGAAATCTTATTTTGTAGAACCTCGATAAACCGATAAATAACAAATAGATAAAATATCCCATTAATTTTAATAGACGTAGTTTATTTAAGATCATTTACTCATATGGAAATCAACTGGAAAATAGGGGTTGAAATTGAATTGATGGCTCCAAAGGGGCTTAGTAGACGCGACTTAGCGTTAAAAATCGCTCAGCAACATAATGGAACTGTCCGTTCTTTTTTTCACCCGCAAGTTGAGCCGAGTAAAGTTTCCGGGCAACCTTTATTCAATAACCTTACCCAAGGATTTGAGGTGCTCGATTCTGCTGGGCAGATAATGGCGCAATGCGTCGATGATTTAACGCTTCAGGAAGATTGTGACAGATCCCATCCACCGCTACCGGGTTGGTATCGCATTGTCAGTGATGAAGCTCGTCTTCTACAGCTGGTAATGCAACAGGCCGACCCAACCGCTCCGGTTTCAGAGGTGCTTACACCTATTGCGCATTTGTTTGGAACTGAACCGCAATCGAGTCAAGGCGGCATGGTACGCATTACTGATCGAACGGGTGCGGCAATTGCGATTGCGGCTCCACTTCCAGGCGAGCGCGAACGGCCATGTGAATTGATTACACCGCCTATTGAGAAGAATCATTTAGCACATTTAGAATCTCTCTTAACAACTGTACGATTTTTGGGATTTACTGCCCCTAAAGAAGGGGCAACGCATATTCATTTTGATGCGATGCCATTGCAATCAGCTTCAGTTTTAGCGAACCTAGTGAGACTGTTATGGACTTATGGTTTAGAGTTGCGACAATTAGTCCAAACCAATTTACATTGTCGAAGGCTCGGTAATTGGAATCGTGAGCTTTATGATCTAGTGCGAAATCCAGAGTGGAGTAAAAAAAATTGGGAAGAGGCTAGACAATCATTAGCCCAATTAGAGGTCACTAAATATTGTGATTTCAACCTGAAAAACATCATTTATCCGACATTGGATAAACATACCTTTGAAGTACGACTATTTCCAGTTTGGCTGGATGGGCAATCAATTATGGAAGCCGCAGGACTATTTGAAGGGCTGTTGCTTTGGGCTGTCAATTCGCCAGCAAACTCAATTGTACCACCTGATATATCTGCTTTGTTGAATGAGCTGCCTATCTCCGTTGAGCTTTGTAATATTTGGCAAAAACGTCTAAGTTAGTTAGAAAACCAATTGCTGTAATTACTTAATTAATCGCCAGCCGTTTTATTAAGCGATGAAAATTACCTCGATCCAAGCCCAGAGCACGAGCGGTAGCGGCCATATTGCCTTGTTGAGCTGCAAGTTGTTGCAAGATGAGTTGACGTTGAAATTCGTCAACGGCGTTTTTTAAGTTTATCGGCGTGGCTGGTACTGGGAATAAATCAGTTTCGATTTTGATAACTGGATGATTCAACGGTTCCGACACTATATCCAAATAATCAGGGGAAATGGTTATAAAATCGGCTTGACGATTTTCAGGGGTCGCCGATTTAAGCGCTGCCCTGCTGAGTAAATGTTCAAGTTCACGAATGTTGCCTGGCCAGCGGTAATCCAGCAAGGCTTTTTTGGCGTTTTGATCCAAACGCAACTTTTTAACGCCCAAACGCTGCTGGTTTTTTTCCAGAAAAGCCCCCGCCAACAATAAAACATCTTTTCCTCGTTCCCGTAAGGCCGGAACATGCATCGGGTAAACCGCTAATCGGTGGTAAAGATCCGGGCGAAAAAGTCCCGCCGCGACTTCTTGTTGCAGATTGCGATTGGTAGCGGCAATGACTCGCACATTCACTTTGATCTGTTGATCGCTGCCGACACGTTGTATCTCGCCATTTTGTAAAGTACGCAATATCTTTGCCTGAATGGAAAGCGGTAGTTCACCGATTTCATCCAGAAAAATCGTGCCGCCATTAGCTAGTTCAAACTTACCGGTTCTATCGTTAATAGCCCCGGAAAATGCGCCTTTGATATGACCGAATAATTCACTCTCGGCAATATTTTCAGGTAATGCCGCGCAATTAACGTATACCATGACCTGATCGGCGTGAGTCGATTCCAGATGAATACGCAACGCAACCAGTTCTTTGCCTACGCCGGTCTCGCCCAAAATTAACACAGCCAGTTGTGACGGAGCGACGATAGAAATTTCATTACGCAATTTCCGCATACATTCGCTGTCGCCTATCATGTCGTGGTCGGCATTCTCTCTGAATAAAGTTTGCGTCGCATAACGTGCCCGCTGTTCCAAGGAGGCAATCAATCCGGCCGCTTTAACCGTAGCCGCTGTCAGACTAATAAAAGTAGTCAGTTGCATGGCATCAATATGGTCAAAAGTGCCGGGAGCCAGTGCATCCAAGGTTAAAACCCCCCAGGGCTTGCCGTCGATAAATAGTGTAACCCCCATACAATCATGTACCAAAAGTTGATCATTATCGGTTTCAATGAGGCCGTCATAAGGATCGGGCAACTCCGAATCGGCGGCAAAACGTACCGATTGATCGGAAGCTAAAATTTGCGCCAGACGCGGATGTTCACTGACAACAAACCGCCGTCCCAAGGTATCCTCCGATAAGCCGTTAACCGCCAGTGGAATTAAGGTATGGTTTTCAAATTTGAGTAACGCAGACGCATCACTGTCAATGGCCAACAGAATTGAGCCATTTTTGGCCATTAATTTTGAGCCACTTTTCCAGAGAAAAATCACTTATTCAGTTTTGATTTCAGCCGATAGCTTTCTCCTCCCAGCATAAAAATGTGTGAATGATGGATGA
>JADHTX010000174.1 GCA_016784875.1 Methylobacter sp. | reverse complement strand
ATTCCTAGCGGCTGATTTTATGCCGATAGCCGCGTTGCTGAAACAGTTTCATAGCTTGCTATGCGCCTGTTTCAGCGCCTTGCTATCGACAAAAATCAACTCGCTATCATTTCCGCAACCGTAACCGTGCGAAGTATAATAACGCGACACAATGTCGCTTTATCAGCTCCGACTACCATCCACTATATTGATACGTTCTATGGCGAACTTCAATGAACCGATAAAATATCGTATTGCAAAGCGTCGGTCTTGGCCGCCATAATAAAATCATTCACATGTAACCCTTTTATCTTATGCGACCACCAAGTCACCGTCACCCTGCCCCATTCCGTTAAAATAGCCGGATGGTGCCCTTCTTGCTTGCACAGCGCGCCTATTTGATTAGTAAACGACAAGGCTTCTTCAAAGTTGTCGAATTTAAAGATTTTTTGTAAGCGCTTGATGCCGTCTATCTCAACAAGCTCCCAGTCCTGTAGTTGCGGCATAAACTCATCTATTTCCGCTTGAGTAGCCAATGGTGCGCCAATTCTGCATACTTCACATGTTTTACGAGTTAGGTCAGTCATAGATATTCTCCATTTGGATTTCATGTAAAGTATCAAAAATTCAGCTTTTTATACCCACAGCTTAGAGAAAACAATACCTTGAATCAATAGGTAATATCACCAATCGGAGCTGTTTCCTACGACTTAGAAACGCACGCCAATACCTGAAATTCTGCCTGCGCTCCGGCGCTGAGATTAGCTAATGCAATTGCAATCATCACAGGCAAGGTATTTACCTGCCTCAGTAATTCAGACTTCAAGGCTGTTCCCCGACGCTCCTTATTTTTGATCGCTCCAAGCCGAATAGGATAAAAAACTGGCCTGATCCGGTAGGCGAATCTTGTTCATAATGCATTTCTTCAAGTATCAGGTTGCCTTCCGATCCTAGTTCCGCTCCTGTCAATAAGGTACGGAAGTCTTTGCCGCCTATTAACTGATGGGTAATAGTCAGGTATAACTCTGATAACTGCTTGTCCCTGATGACAGTATCCAACATTTGCGGTCCGGCAATCAGGTAAATAGATTTGTAACTCAATCCGCTTAGCGCATCAATCAAAGGCGCGCCTTGAACCATAAGGTCCTCACCGGTAAAAAGAATGGGATAACCCAAATCTTGCCAGTAAACGATACGCTCCGGATCGGCATTTTTCCCCGTCGCTATATAAACGTCTTGCGCATGTTTCTTTAGACTCTCATGCACCGGAAAATTCAGACTGGCGCTGGCGATGATCACGGCAGGCTGAGGTTTTAAACCCTGGTTCCGGCGCCATTCGACAAGCTCTTTGTTTTTAACCTGCAATATGTTGCCCAAACGCCCTTCACCCAGCGCCCGCATATAGCCGCCATGAGTAATCAGGCAATCCGCCTGGGCATGCAATTCCATAAACAGGCTAAAGTCAGAACCGGTTGTTATATGCTTGGGAATATAAGTGCTTTGATGAGCAGCATCTTCCAATGCAATGCGTCCATCCAGGCTCGACAGGAAATTGGCATAAACAAACGGAAACGCTGCCGTTCCCCGCTTATGTAATTGATGGTTAAGATAAAGACCTTTAAGGGAGACTTTCTTATAAGGACCGGGATAAAACCGCAGTAGTTTTGAGTGCATAGAGCTATATCCTTTGCGCTTGAAAACCCGGTTTTTGCTCAGCCTAACATTAGCCGAACCAGTTGAAAGCTAAAGTCCCTTTCAGGCGACTGCCGAATTTTGGTGTACGATGAGTATACTCCGCACGGTTACGGTTGAGGAAGTGATAGCGAGTTGATTTTTGTCGATAGCAACGCTGCTACCGGCATAAAATCAGCCGCTAGGAATCCGAAACTGTGGCCGGGCGGAGTATCTATCAATCTGACCGAAAAAATCACCTGGAAATCTTTATCGCCGACCTTAACGCGTTGCGATACCGAGCAGCATGGCTCTGTCGGCTTGACACGCAAGCGTAACAATACGAAGGTATAGTACCGAAAATCAACCGTCTCATTTGAAACTAACCGAGGATGTATAAGACATGACCGTTCAACAGTCCCCACTATCCCAAGAAGACATCGACAAAATCAACGCCTACTGGCGCGCCTGCAACTACCTTGCGGCAGGCATGATTTATCTTCGCGACAATCCGCTGCTGCGCGAACCGCTCAAGCTGGAGCATGTGAAGAACCGTTTGCTGGGACATTGGGGTTCCAGTCCCGGCCTTTCCTTTGCTTATATCCATATCAACCGGCTGATTAACAAATACGATTTGAACGCCATATTCATGGCCGGCCCCGGACACGGTGCGCCGGGCGTACTCGGCCCGGTGTATCTGGAAGGCGCTTACAGCGAAATTTACCCGAACAAGAGTGAAGACGAACACGGCATGCGCCAGTTTTTCAAAGAATTTTCGTTTCCGGGCGGCATCGGCAGCCATTGCACACCGGAAACGCCGGGCTCGATTCATGAAGGCGGCGAACTCGGCTACAGCGTCTCGCACGCGTTCGGCGCGGCTTACGACAATCCGGAGCTGATCGTTGCGGTCATGGTCGGCGACGGCGAATCCGAAACCGCCCCGCTGGCTACCTCCTGGCATTCCAACAAATTCCTGAATCCGATTCGCGACGGCGCGGTGCTGCCGATCCTGCACCTTAACGGTTACAAGATTAACAACCCGACTATTTTGTCGCGTATTTCGCACGAGGAACTGGAAAACCTGTTCAAGGGCTACGGTTGGACGCCTCATTTCGTCGAAGGTAGCGACCCGGACGCCATGCACCAAGCCATGGCCGCGACTCTGGAACAATGCGTATTGGAAATTCGCCGCATTCAGCAGGAAGCCCGTAGCAGCGGTCAGCCTATCCGCCCGCGCTGGCCGATGATCGTGTTGCGCAGCCCCAAAGGCTGGACCGGGCCAAAGCAAGTGGATGGTAAAAAGGTGGAGGGCTTTTGGCGCTCGCACCAAGTGCCTCTGGGCAACGTGCGCGATACGCCTGAGCATTTCCAGCAGCTGGAAGACTGGCTGCGCAGTTACAAACCGGAAGAACTGTTCGACCAAGAAGGCCGCTTGTTGCCCGAGCTTAAAGCCCTGGCGCCCAAGGGCGCGCGGCGTATGAGCGTCAACCCGCACGCCAACGGCGGCCTGTTGCGTAAAGCGCTGCACATGCCGGACTGCCGCGAATACGCAGCTGAAGTGACTAAACCGGGCACCACCAGCGCTGAAAATACCCGCCCTTTAGGCAAATTCCTGCGCGACATCATGAGCTTGAATATGCACAATTTCCGCGTGTTCGGCCCCGACGAAAACAGCTCGAACAAGCTGGATAATGTCTATGAAGTCAGCAAAAAAACCTGGCTTGCCGACTATCTGCCGGAAGACGCCGACGGCGGCGAACTGTCGCCGGACGGACGAGTCATGGAAATGCTGTCCGAGCACACCTTGGAAGGCTGGCTGGAAGGCTATCTGCTGACCGGTCGCCACGGTTTTTTCTCCACCTACGAAGCCTTCGTGCATGTGATCGATTCGATGTTCAACCAGCATGCCAAATGGCTGGCCATGTCCAAAGTAGTGCCCTGGCGAGCGCCGGTATCATCGCTGAACCTGCTGATTACTTCCACCGTCTGGCGTCAGGATCACAACGGCTTTACCCATCAAGATCCCGGCTTTCTCGACGTGGTAGTCAACAAGAGTCCTGAGGTAACGCGCATCTATCTGCCGCCCGACGTGAACTGCCTATTGACGGTTGCCGATCATTGCTTAAAGAGCGTCGATTACATCAACGTAATCGTTTGCGACAAGCAAAAGCATCTGCAATTTTTAGACATGGATGCGGCGATTAAACACTGCACCAAAGGTATCGGAATCTGGGACTGGGCATGCAACGATCAAGGCGTAGAGCCGGATCTGGTCATCGCCAGCGCCGGCGATATTCCTACCAAAGAAGCATTGGCAGCGGTCGTGTTGCTGCGCGAGAATTTTCCCGAACTCAAGGTTCGATTTATCAACGTGGTCGACCTGTACAAACTGACGCCTGAAGCCGAGCATCCGCACGGTTTATCGGACAAGGATTTCGACAGCCTGTTCACGCTGGACAAGCCTATCCTGTTCAACTTCCACGGCTACCCCTGGCTGATCCATCGTCTGGCCTATCGCCGCAACAACCACAAGAATCTGCATGTGCGCGGCTACAAGGAAAAAGGCAGCATCAACACGCCGCTGGAACTCGCCATCCAGAACGAGATCGACCGTTTCAGCTTGGTGATCGATGCGATCAACCGCATCCCGGCGTTGCGCGTAGCGGGTGCGCATGTCAAAGAAAACATGCGCGACAAACAGATCGAATGCCGCAACTATGCTTATGAATACGGCATCGATTTGCCTGAGGTCGATAACTGGGTATGGCCGTATTGAAGCGCTCGGTTTTAACCATCAACAGCGGCTCGTCTTCGATCAAGGCGAGCCTGTTTTCGGCTGACGGCACACGGCGCAATTTCCGTTACGAACAGGTGCGTGACCAACAACAAGCGTTCGATCAATTGCTGCACGATTTGACTGGCGATATGCCGGATTTGGTGGGACATCGATTTGTTCATGGCGGCGATATTGTCGATCCGGCAAGGCGGGTCGATGCGGCCGAGCGTTGCCGACTGGAAGAACTGATTCATCTTGCCCCGCTGCATCTGCCGGGCAACCTGCTTGGGCTGGATTTATGCCTGCAACATTTTAATGCGCCGCAAATAGTCTGCTTCGATACGGCTTTTCATGCCACGATGCCCGAGTTGGCTAAACGGCTACCGATTCCAAACGAACTGGACATACGCCGCTACGGTTTTCATGGGCTCAATTATGCCTATATCGCCGAAATGCTCGCGGACGTTTTAGGCGACGTAGCTTATAAAAAAGTCGTCGTCGCCCATTTAGGCAGCGGCGCCAGTCTTTGTTTAATGGACAACCTGAAATCGGTGGATACCACCATGGGTTATACCCCGGCGGGAGGCATTCCGATGGGAACCCGTAGCGGCGACCTCGATCCGGGCGTGATGCTGGAACTGGCAAAACGCTACACGCCTGAAGAATTATCCGACATGGTGTTTCACAACATGGGCTTACTGGCGTTGTCTTCGGGAGAAAGTTCGGAAATGAATGAGCTGTTGTTGAGTGACAGTGACATTGCCCGATTCGCAGTAGACTATTTTTGCCGCCAAGTACGCGCGGCGATAGGCGGCTTTGCAGCCAAAGTCGGCGGTATCGATGCGCTGGTTTTTACCGGCGGTATCGGTGAGCATTCTGCCGAAGTTCGTGAAAAAATCTGTGACCCTCTGGCTTTTCTGGGCTTTGCTTTAGATAAAGCGGCCAATCAAACCGGAGCCAACAAAATCGGTCTTACCGATCACAAACCGGTACTGGTTATCCCGGCGGATGAAGAAGTGATGATACGCAATCTTTGCCTAAACACTTGTTCGTAATCAACCTGACCTACTGAGCCCAGTGGAACACGGATTTAATAGCGCAAACAAACTTGGCTAGGACTGAAAATCCGGTTAAATCCGTCGAATCCGTTTTCTATCCCCTAATGCTCAAATAACATAGCGACTTCTTCACAGCTGATAATGCTCTTATTGCTATCGAGGATATAGTGGGCCAGCTTGCTGATTGCCGCCCAGTTTGCCCGGTCATTGATGAAATCAAACGCCACGGTAAATAATTCATCCAGTTTTTTACGCTGCTGTTGCTTGCATGTGGAAAGACGTTGCAGATATTCATCAACCAGCTTAAGATCGGAACTGCCGCCGTAATTTTCCAATGCGTTCAGATTAACCAGTTGATGGTTAAACAACTCGTCATCGATATAGGCGATATGTTTGGCTTCGGCCAGCGGCCCGATAAGCAGATTGATGATATCCACTTCAAAGGCGACTGCGTGATCATTATTACGTTCTACAGCTTTCTGCGCCAAAACCTCGGCAGAATACGGCAAGGATTCGATTGATCGACCGCCTTTCACTCTTGCAATGCAATCATTCTGCGCTACTTGATAAACCATGATGTCTTTTTCAGACTCTCCGTTTAAATCTTTAAACAAAATCTGAAAAGATACAGGGGGAAGGTTCCTGGCTTTATTATTTAAAAAAATAGCTGTCGCATGTCCCGCTTCATGAAAGGCAATACATCGCTTACGCCCAAGCAATTTATCCTGACTGAGATTTTTGAATATCATGTTACGTTTCATATCGAATACCATCGTATTAAGTTAATAAGTATTTTTTCTTTTAAAGCTTATTTGACATTTAAAAGCCAGTAAAAAAATAGGTTTTTCTATTATTCCCGTATTGCCTACTATCATTGGATTAACCAAAGCAAGCCTTATAACTTACTGTTTAGCTGGGTAGCTGATAGTTACCTGGAAAAAATATTAACAAAAATAATAGGTGAATTTTGTTACCTGGGTATTTCATTCGCATGACAAGAATGTTTCATCTCATATTGCATACAGACAAATAAAAAATTTAATCATGTTGTCACTTAAGCTAATTAATATAAATGCCAGAGTAAAATTATTAACAGGCGAAAGTAATGACTAAATATATGAAGGACTTTTACAGCTGGGCAAAAGAACAAATTAAGTTATTAAAGAAAGGCCAATTTGACAAGCTGGACATACCGAACTTGATAAAAGAATTAAAAACCAAGAGCGACCATGAAAAACAGGAGCTTGAAAGACGATTGATCTTGTTGTTAATCTATCTTTTGAAATGGAAGCACCAACCGGCAAAAAGAAAGAAAAGCTGGAAATTCATTATTACAGAACAACGAACCGAATACGCCCATGTTTTAAAAGAAAACCAAGGACTGCAACCGCAACTGGAAAATATTTTAAGCCATGCCTACGATCTGGCTCGAATAAAGGCGGCAAAAAAAACCCGGTTGAATATCAATACATTCGAAACAACCTGCCCATGGGCGCTTGATGATATTACGGACGATAACTTTTATCCCAAGCAATAACATTTATCGTCTATTGATAAACGACTTTCTATTTTTTTGGATTTTTTCAAAAAGACCTTAGCGACTTATTACAGCGTTTTCATATTCAGTTAGTTACTAAAAATAAATAGTTTCAGCTAATGGAGGTTCAGAGCAATTACGCTTAAATTTTAACCGCTTATAGAAAAAACAAATGGAGACGCGACTTCAGTCGCGCATGAATGGCCCGGCACAGACGATGACAATAATCCTTGGTGCGACTGAAGTCGCGTCTCCGCATTTATTTTCCTATTGTTTACGTATACTTCGCCCGGCCACGGTTGCGGATTCCTAGCGGCTGATTTTATGCCGATAGCCGCGTTGCTGAAACAGTTTCATAGCTTGCTATGCGCCTGTTTCAGCGCCTTGCTATCGACAAAAATCAACTCGCTATCATT
>JADHTX010000173.1 GCA_016784875.1 Methylobacter sp. | reverse complement strand
GTTTTGCGGTATCACGGACAATCAAGGTATTGGTTCTGGCATCGACAACAACCGATCCACGAGGCGATAGTAAGCGTAAATCGTCATTATCCTCCGCAGGAGCAGCGGCTACTGTAGCCTCCCCCAAAGAACTTCCAATGGCAGGCTTTTGGTCTATCGAACCGATAGATTCAGTAACCTCAGCCGTACCGGTGACCCCGCAAGCGCCAAAGGAACCGGCATCAGCGCCATTCAACAACTGCCTAAAACTATTAGCTTTAGCATAATCTATTTTAATATACTCAGTTACCAGCGGATCTAACTGGGCAACAACCTTCTCTGTTTCCTGTTGTTTCTTCTTGTAATCCTTGATTTTGTCCAGCGTTGAAATCAGCGTGACATTGCCCGACTCATACTTACCCAACTCCTTGGTCATCATGATAAAGTCTAATGCTTCATCCCATGGTACGTCGTCCAACTTCAAAGTAATAGTACCCGTCACATCCTCACCGGCAACCACATTCTGCCCGGTAAATTCAGCAAGAATAGCAATAACGCTCCGTATCTCAATTTCCTGAAAATTTAAAGACAATCTGTCACCAGAGTATTTAGTTCGCGACCTGTCCAGAGCTTCTTTCTCTTCACTGCTTAAAGGGCGAAACTCAACTGTCAATAACCCATTCGATTGAAACACCGAATAATCGTAGAGTTCATTTTGCATCGCAACGGTGATCGTGGTTTGTCGGTCAGACGAGACCGTATCAATAAACTTAACTGGCGTTGCAAACTCGGAGACATCCAGCCGTTTAGCCAGGCTTTCAGTCAACCGGGTATTTAAAAAACTGACAATAACTTTCCCGCCTTGTTCTTTGGAGTTAACAATGGTGTTGGGGTTAGCCAGCGATATTAGAATGCGCCCCTCACCTTTATCTCCACGCTTAAAATCAAAGCCGCTAATATCTTGCTCGGGTATTAACGCTGCAACCACCTCATTAGTAGCTTTTGTTTGAACGGGTGCCGCAATAGGTTTATCCATAACTGGTTTTATTGCTTTCTGCAACGCCGTCGGTACAGGCGCCAGAGTCAGCAGTACTTTATTACCCTCGACTTTAGTTTCAAACGCTGTTGTCTCGATCAGGTTGACAACAACACGAACCCTACCGGCAGCTTCTACCACATAAATACTGTTCGCTGCCCCCTGATTAATTGGATACATTTTTTTTGCCAATGCACTTTTTACCCCAGGAAAGTCCAACGCGATACGTGCAGGGTTATCGGTCTTAAATACTTTTGGGGCAATGGCGGCCCCCGTCATTGCCATTTCAATCTGCAACTTGTCTCCGGACTGTGTAGCAAAATCTATACTTGATATCGCTAGATCACCAGCTTTAACAGAGGCACTTTGAAATATAAATAAGAAAAGCCCTAGGCCGATGTAAGCGCATAATGAGAGCCACGCTTTATCTTGTGTCCTGTGGGTATTCTCAATAACGCCACTTTGTTTAGTATTCATTTTTTTATCCTCTTCCATCACTCTGTCATCGCTATTGAAGCTGGTTGTTCACGCCATGTTCCGGGTTTATCAGGAATAATTTCCATTAATTCGATTTTATCGCTGACTATCCGTATGATTTTTCCATAATTTTTACCCACATAATTTCCAACCTTGACGCGATAAATAGTGCCGTCGCCCGCTTTTACCAACCCCCATAAATTCGACTTCATATCGACAGTTCCTACCATGCTCAGCTCAGCCAAAGGAAATGCTTCCAACTCTTCTTTACGCCGAGAGGTATCCGGCTTTATGCCGACAACCGATGAAACATCTATACCTTCGGCCTGTTCGGGCGGCTCTAGCGGCTTAAATGGATCACGCAAACCTTCCGGTTTAAACATAAAAGGCTCAATTACCTTGATCTCAGGCAATGGCTTAATCGGTTCTTTAGGCCTAGCCTTAACTTCTGAGACATAACGATTTAAATCGTTAAAATCATCATTACCGCAACCTGACAGCAAAGTCATAACAACCATGCAAAATACGACTACCAAGGATGGTGGAAGTGTCGCAATTGGTCTGGAACCAATGCGACCGACTACCCGGAATGGTGGAAGTATCATAACTGACTGGGAACCCAGACCAACTTGAGGATCAGCTGACACCAAAGAAAACAATTGGGGCAACATTAATTTCAGGTATTCCATTAATGTCTCCCTTTTTTCTTTTTAACGGTTGCAGTCACTGCTTCATCAACACCTTCGTTATAGGTCTTTACCGTTGCAGTCATTCTCATTTCACCTTCTTTAGTTTCCTTATTGTCCTTTCCTTTTTTACCCTCAGGAACAATATTGACATCATGTACGGTAACAATTCTGGGTAACGAAGCCAATCCACTCACAAACAATCCCAACTCTTCATACTTCCCAATAACCTCAATACTGATTGGAAGTTCTGAGTAGAAGTCTTTACGAATCGGTTCACCGGGCTTAAATAATTTAAATTCAAGCCCACTGGCTAACCCTGTCTGAGAAATATCAATCAACAGACTTGCAACCTCTTCTTTTGTCGGCATTTGCCGAATCATATCCTCCAGCTCTATTTCAATTTGTGCCAATTGATTTTTATAATCCGAAAGATTGATTGATTTCTTTTGTTTCGTCTCAAAGTCCTGCTTTAAGACCAACTCCTGTTTTTCTGAAGCATCTAGCGCTTCAAATTGATCAATAGTGTCGTAGTAAACACCTGCGCCGAAAACTAGCACACATATCACTGCAATTGTTGCCGCTTTAATGGGTAATGGCCAAGTCCCCGCTTCATTAGGATCCCAATTAATCTCTGACAGGTTCATTAGTTACCCCCTGTCGCTGCTTCGGCATTTTGATTACCCTGTTTGGCATGCATAATGAAATCACTTAACTGCTCGGAATTAGATTTAGTCACTGACTTAATCACATTAAGCGTCGGGGTTTTCAACCAAGTTGAAGACTCAATAGCTCTCATAAATGCGGAAACTCGCGCGTTCGATTGCGACTTGCCCTCAAAAGTCAGTTCAGCCCCTGTCTGAGAGAATTTTGCGAGAAAAACCCCGTCAGGAGTAACTCTGGGCAACTCATCAAACAAATGCACAATTTCAGGACGACTTTCCTGCAGTTTCTGAATCAGATCAATTTTGGCCAACAATTTACTTTTCTGCTCCTCAATCGTTTTAATTTGAGCAATTCTTATATCCAATAACGCTATTTCGTCTTTTATTAATTTATTTCTTTGTTCCTGATAAGCCTTGAGTCCCTCTATATACATATGAACCCCGGCAAAAATAATCACTGTAAACAAAACTGCCACACCAATAGCACTGATAAAATCCTGCTTTTTCTGTGCCCGGAGTTCTTCACGCCATGGGAGTAAATTGATTTTTGCCATTAGTCAAAACTCCTCAATGCCAACCCGCACGCAATCATCATTGCTGAAGCATCATTACTCAATGACTGAGGTTTTACCTTATTAGATAAAGCCATATTGATAAAAGGATTTGCTATGACGGTAGGTACCCCTACAGCTTGCTGAACTAATTTGTCGATGCCCGGTATGGTTGCACAACCACCCGCCAAAATAAGATTATCGATACGCCTATTCGCGCTTGATGAAATAAAAAACTGTATCGACCGCTGAACATTCTGGACCATTGCTCTTTTAAACGGGTCAAGTACATCAACCGTATAATTATCAGGCAATCCTCCCAGTTTTTTTGCCAACCCAGCCTCTTCATAAGTTAATCCATAGCGACGCTGAATCTCTTCAGTCAGCTGCTTCCCTCCAAAACCCTGCTCTCTTGTATACACGGTACGGCAATTATATAAGACATTTAAGGCAGTCATGGTTGCTCCGACATCTACAATCGCAACCGTTTGACCTTCTACTGCATCCGGCAATTGGTCAATCAACAATGCAAAAGCATTTTCCATTGCAAAGGCTTCAACATCGACAATTTTGGCCTTTAAACCCGCCCTTGCTAATGCATCAACTCGATCCTCAACAATTTCTTTTCTCGAAGCCGCGAGTAACACATTAACCATTTCCGGGTTACTTTCGTTTTCACCCTGCACTTCGAAATCGAAATTAACCTCATCGAGCGAATATGGCACATACTGATCGGCCTCAACCATAATTTGCTCTTCCATTTCATCATCGCTTAATAAAGCAGGCATCGGTATAACCTTAGTCATCACTGAAGAACCTGCAACAGCGACGGAAGCTTGCTTTAACTTTGATCCGGATTGTTTTAATGCAATTTTTATCGCATCCGCTATCACTTCGATGTTTGCTATATTTTTATCAATAACTGCGTCTTGCGGCAGAGGCGCTACGGCATAACTCTCAACCCGGTAACGAGCACCGACTTTACTCAACTCGAGTAACTTTATAGCCGCTGTACTGATATCAATACCAAGAACAGCACTCTGTTTCTGACTAAACCAACTCATGAACTAACCCTTGAAAAACTTGATACCTTATGTGATCAATTGTGATTGATCTAATTGCAAAATTAGACCTATGGCACACCGCTACGCAACTCCATGCGTTATTCTACCTCCTGCATAGACGCAGTCGTCAGCTATAATCAACACTCACAAAACTCATTTACTGGCGAAAGTATAGTAGCCTTTTTTATTTTGATGCTTAAAATGTTCAATTTATTTGCTCGACCAGTTGCTTTCACTTCCAGCAAAAACCCGGCAGGGGCGACTTTTTTTATCATTGCCCTTACTGTTTACCAGGATCACTAGTGGTTAAAATTCTCAAATGGTTGGTTATTTTTTTTATGACCATCACCTTATCCGCAGCCATTTCAGGCTATTTTATATACAACCAACTTTCAATCGATCTTCCTAATGTTAAGACCCTACATAATGTTCAATACCAGATACCTTTAAGTATTTACAGTAAGGATAATCTGCTTATTGCCCAATTCGGCGAGAAGAAACGAACACCAATTAATATAGAAGATGTCCCTCAACAACTGATTAATGCCTTCATTGCTGCGGAAGACGACAGTTTTTATGAACACCCCGGCGTCGACTTTAAGGGGCTGCTTCGAGCCGGTCTGCAACTCGCATTAACCGGCAAGAAAAAACAAGGGGGCAGCACTATCACCATGCAAGTTACCCGCAACTTCCTGCTTAACAATGAAAAAACGTACACTCGGAAGTTAAAGGAAATCATGCTGGCGTTAAAAATAGAACAGGAGTACCCGAAAAACAAAATCCTGGAGCTTTATTTAAATCAAATCTTTATGGGTCACAGAGCCTATGGTATTGATGCCGCCGCTCAAACTTATTACGGCAAATCCTTATCTGAACTTAGCTTAGCCGAGCACGCGATGATTGCCGGCCTACCTAAAGCTCCCTCCACGTATAACCCCATTACTAATGAGTCACGAGCCATTGAAAGGCGAAATTACGTTCTGCACCGCATGCTTGAACTTAACCATATCACTCGACAGGACTATGAGATCGCTTACCGACAACCCTCCACTGCAAAGCTACAATCAGTCTCACCTGAAATTTCAGCGCTTTATTTAGCCGAAATGGTACGACAGAAGATTTACGAACTCTATGGCGAACAAGCCTATACCTCTGGGTTCAAAATCTATACAACGATAAACAGCACGCTGCAAACAGCCGCAAACCAAGCACTTGCCCAAACTTTACACGCCTATGATGAACGCCACGGATACCGTCATTCAAAAATTAACCAAACTCGTCAATTCAGTGAATTACCGGTCATTGGCGATACATTTCCCGCCAAAGTGATAGCCATAAAAAACAATCTTCCATCGGCTAGACTTCAAAACAACACCCTCATTGAGATACCGAAAGAAAACATAAAATGGGCGAACAACAGACTTAAAGTCGGCGATATTATCCGTGTTCGTCAACTTCAAAATAATAGCTGGGCTTTAACGCAAGTACCCGAAACTGAAGGTGCATTTGTTTCATTAGACCCCTCCAATGGCGCCATTTTAGCATTAACCGGCGGCTTCGATTTTTTCCGCAATAAATACAATCGTGTTACCCAATCAAAAAGACAGCCGGGGTCTGGCTTTAAACCGATCATTTATACCACAGCCCTAGAACAAGGTTACACCACCGCCAGCCTTATTAACGATGCACCGATAGTCATCGATAATCCAGGCCAGGAAAGCGAGTGGCGACCCGAAAATTACAGCAAACGCTTCTATGGCCCAACCAGTATCCGATCTGCTTTAACCCATTCAAGAAACATTATCTCCATTCGCTTATTAAAAGAAATGGGCGTTGAAAAAGCCGTTGCAACGGCATTGCGCTTTGGTTTTACCGAACAACAAATACCTAAAACCCTCTCGCTGGCATTAGGGAGCGGTTACGCATCCCCGCTGCAAATGGCTAGGGTTTACGCCACCTTTGCTAACGGCGGTTTCCTGATCAAGCCCTATTTTATTGAGCGCATTGAATCCAACGAGGGTGGAATTATTTATCAGGCTAAGCCCAAAATTGCCTGCCCTACCTGCAATAGCGAACAGGAATTTAACCGCACCTACGCCCCCAGAATTATTACCCCGCAAATTTGCTTTCTGATGAATTCGTTATTAAGAGATGTCGTTCAACACGGCACAGCAACAGGCGCTAAAGTCTTGGGCAGGCAGGACCTTGCCGGAAAAACAGGCACAACAAATGAACAGCGAGACGCATGGTTTAATGGCTACAGCCAATCCAATGTAGCTATTGCATGGGTTGGATTCGATGATTTCTCACCACTAGGAAATCGTGAAACAGGCGGAGTCACGGCATTACCGATGTGGGTCGATTTTATGAGGACGGCACTCAAAGACATAGCGGAAACCACTCTTGAAGTGCCGACAGGCATAGTAAAGGCTTTTATAAACCCTAATACCGGCCTACTTACAGCATCCCAAAATAGCGGGGGTATATGGGAATTTTTTCAAGCAGATCATGTACCAACCAGCTACATGTCGAACGACCCAACAATTAGTTACGATCATGCTGAGGAAAGACCTACAGAAAACCTATTTTGACCTATATTGATAGACGGGGTGAACTTAACCCCCCCCCCCAATGATCCGACGTAAATTTAAACAGTTAGCAAAACATGACTAAGCAATTGCCCGCCAGTCATCGACAACATCGCTATGCTATGCTCAACCGCGCCATCCTTAAAATATAACTTCTGTATCCTACTGTCGACGATGACACGGATTGGCTGGTAGCAGAAATAAAATTGCGCAGTTTCATGCGACATTTATACCATGCACCAAACCTAAACTTTAGCTACTGAAAATCCCGTCCAACCCCCGTTTAATCCGTATCATCCGCGTTCTATTATGCTAAAAAGTTACATCAACTTAACTTGCCATGACACTGCTTAAACTTCTTGCCTGAACCGCAGGGACAAGGATCATTACG
>JADHTX010000172.1 GCA_016784875.1 Methylobacter sp. | reverse complement strand
CTACCGGTCGTCTGTACGGTCTTCAACAAAATGCTTGGTACGATGGTCGTCGTGATGTCTATGCTTCAACCAAAGCGGCAACCTCTTTTCTTAAGCATCTGGGCGAAACTTTTGATGGTGATTGGTATCTTGCGTTGGCTTCCTATAATTTTGGAAAAGGCAATGTCAGAAAAGCTATCGAAAAAAATGAAAATCTTAATTTAACAACCGATTACTGGTCATTAGACATTCCCAAGGAGACGGCGGATTATGTGCCAAGACTGTTGGCCATAGCCAAGTTATTTGCCAATGCTGAGAAATACAATATTCAACTGCAAGCTATTCCCAATAAACCTTACTGCGAACTTGTCGATGTGAGATCCCAGCTGGATTTAAACAAAGCCGCAGAACTGGCTAATACGCCTCTTAATGAATTTTTAAAATTAAATCCAGCCTTTAATCACTCAAGCACTGCGCCGCAAGGGCCGCACCACTTGTTAATTCCCGTTGCCAAAGTACAAACATTTAAACAAAATCTGGCGCAATTACCTTATGAAGATCGGGTTGATATGAAGCGCTATCACCATGAGACGATGGCGCAAATTCGGCGTGATGAATCTCAGGCTATCGTAGGTCGGCACAAGGTTAAGTCTGGAGAAACTCTCTCATCTATTGCTGTTAGGAATCATACAACCGTCCAATCAATCCGTCAGGTCAACCACTTAACAAGTAATTCGATTAACTCAGGCATGCTTCTAAAACTGCCGTTATCACAAAAAACGACTAATACAGAGCGCGCATCTAAAACCACCACAAGTAAATCAAAATCCGCTCAAATCTATGTTGTACAAAAAGGTGATACGTTTTGGAATATAGCGCAGAAATTTTCTGTTAGCATCAAGGATATAGCAAGCTGGAACAAAATAACGGTAAAAACAACACTGGTTTCAGGTCAGAAGTTGACTATTAATGCTGCAAGTCATCATGCTCAAGCATCATCAGCAGGAATTCGTACGATTAAGTACACTGTAAAAAAAGGCGACTCGCTGGCGCAAATTTCTCGTAAATTTAATGTCTCAATCGCCGATCTGCGTAAATGGAATCCGCCTGAAATAAGCAATTACCTTACGCCTGGAAAAGTATTAAAAGTGATTGTTGAGGCTTGATGGTTGCAGAATATGTTGCAATGTAGGCTATCAGCTAAAAGATGGGGCAACTCTGGAGTGTAGGTTTTGCCTGATTGCAAGCAAAGCCTACATTTGTTCGTTCGCAAGGGTGCAAATCAATAAAATTATAAGTTTTTGTCGACGTATGTGATAACGTCGTGTCTAACAGTGACTGCACTGCTCAATGGGATGGAGAGCAAAGGCGATCGAAAATTCAGATTGTAGATTGCGACTAATTCTATTTGGTAGATCTTAGTGTGATTCTATGAGTGTATGACTAAGCCTGAAAGGCATTGGTTATGTTGTCATTGTGAATGTAAGCCGCCGTTAAATATCAGGAATCTTTTCTTGATGCATGATTAAATTGATTAATGGTTGGTTTTTAATTGCCTAATGGCATAAAGGGAGATTTATACCCAGATAAATTGCTGTCGTTGCGTAGATTAATATCGAGTCTATCCATTATCGGATACAGGAATATTGGCCTGCAAAAATTTTTGTTAAATGCTGTTCGGAATAAATGCCGCCTGGAATTAACTTTAAGCGCTATACAAATTCACAATGAGAAAGCGGTAAGGCAAAATATCGGTAACAATCCATCATAACCTGATCCTCGCTTGGACTTTAACTAAGTGGGGATTTTTTATATTCGATTGTTGTTAATGTTATGCGTTGCCAAAAGCGCCAAGACTTGTGAATTTAAATGAGCGTCGGAGCATCGGAGCATGGGGGCGATGTAAAATTCATCTTTTATTAATTAAGCGTTGCTTTGCTCTGTTTCTTGATAATTTGGAGGGGAGTCTTAGCTCGACGCTACGTACTGCAACAGGTTAGAAAAATGCGCAAAACTATAATCAATCAGGCAGTTGAAAAACTATCATCTTCCGAACTGGATTTTTTGGATCTGGATCATCTGGCCCAAGTGGAGTTTACCTCGGAGTGTTTGGAACACCCGGTTGAGTCGGCCTTGTTGCAAATGGATAATTCGGGGCTTGGGTGGCAGGCAACAGGCGGTGGAGAACAGATAATTCGTGTTATTTTCCATCGACCCCGTACTATCGAGCATATTTTTCTTATATTCGAGGAGTTGCAGCAGTCACGCACACAAGAATTTGTGCTTCTTTGGTTGGCTGAGGGTGAGGATGCTTATCGAGAGATTTTGCGGCAGCAATATCACTTTAGTCCACCAAATACCAGCTGCGAAATTGAGCATTATGAAGTTAGGCTTAATCATTTAAAAGCGCTGGAATTAAGAATAATTCCTGACATTAGTGGGGGTGAAGCTTGTGCTAAACTTAAAAGGTTGCGTCTTGCGTAAATGCCGCTTCTAATAGTTATGGCTATGCATATTTGTGTCTTAGCTAAATAAAAATAAAAAAATGGTGTGAGCTTTAGTCTTATTGCCAAACTAACCAAAGAGGAGAGGAAATTATGATGTTTCCAACATCAGCATCAGTTGTTATTGCGTTATTGATGGGCTTAGTCGGGGGGGCATTCGTGATCTGGGAATTACGACGCGTTCTTGCCTATGATCAAGGTAATGAAGTCATGCAAGCCATTGCGAAGGCTATTCAAGAAGGGTCGGCGGCTTTTTTGTCGCGTGAGTATCGGGTTATAGCGATTTTTGTCGTGATTGTCGCTACGGTTATTGCTTCGTTTTTACAATGGCAGACCGCATTTTGTTTTGTGATTGGTGCGATTGCGTCGGCAAGTGCAGGCTATTTGGGTATGTATGTGGCGGTACGTGCCAACGTCCGAACGGCAGCAGCTGCGGGACGCAATTTACATGAAGGCTTGCGTGTCGCTTTTGGTAGCGGTTCGATTATGGGCATGGCGGTGGTTAGTTTTAGCTTGATCGGTATGACAGTGTTATTTTTGATATTTAACGGTAATCCGAATCAATTGACCTATATTACCGGTTTTGGTTTCGGGGCCAGCAGTATTGCGCTGTTTGCAAGAGTTGGCGGCGGTATTTATACCAAAGCCGCCGATGTGGGTGCAGACTTGGTCGGCAAGGTCGAGCAGGGCATTCCCGAAGACGATCCGCGCAACCCTGCCGTCATTGCCGATAATGTGGGTGATAATGTGGGTGACGTTGCCGGTATGGGTGCCGACTTATTTGAAAGTTATAGCGGGTCTATTATTGCTGCGGCTACTCTGGGGGCGGCATTAGGTGCAAAGTCTCCGGCTTTTATCGGATTACCTTTTCTGGTTGCCGCAGTGGGCATAATTGCCAGTTTGTTTGGCATTTATATGGTGACTGGTAAAGAATTAAAGCATGCTGCAATCGTCGATGATTCCAAAATTGCCCGTATTCTCAGTTCTATTGGGAAATATATTCTAGTCATTGACGAAGACGCTAGCCTGGATGATTTGTTGAAAATATTACGTCTTTCGGTTTGGGGGGCCTCAGCAGTCATTTTAATACTGTCTTTACTCGCTATATTGATTTCTGGGGTCAGTTTGAATTATTGGCTGGTTATTTTGGTTGGTTTGGTGGCGGGTAACGCCATTGCCTATGTGACGGAATATTACACAGCCTACACTGAAAAACCTACGCAGGGCATTGCTCATGCTACTCAAACAGGTGCGGCCACCACTATTATTCAAGGCTTGGCTGTGGGTATGATGAGTACCGTATTCCCTGTATTGATAGTTGCGACGGCTATCTTGCTGAGTATTTGGCTGGGGCATAAGGCCGATGGTAGCATTGCTGCCGGTCTTTATGCCGTCTCTTTGGCGGGTGTGGGAATGCTTAGTACCTTAGGTGTTACTTTGGCGACCGATGCTTATGGCCCGGTTGCCGATAATGCAGGCGGCATTGCTGAAATGAGCCACCTGCCCGAAGAAGTACGTAATCGTACTGACGCGTTGGACAGCTTGGGCAATACCACAGCCGCAACTGGCAAAGGTTTTGCAATCGGTTCGGCAGTGTTAACAGCGTTGGCATTATTGGCGGCTTATGTGACGGCGGCAAAAATCGACAATTTGAATATTCTGGGGCCTACCATGCTGCCGGGTTTGTTGATTGGCGCAATGATGCCGTATCTGTTTTCTGCACTGACTATGATGGCTGTCGGTAAAGCGGCTCATGAAATTGTTGTCGAAGTGCGTCGTCAGTTCCGAGAAATTCCAGGCTTGATGGATGGAACAGGGAAACCTGATTACGCTGCTTGTGTCGGTATCAGCACCGAAAGCGCTTTGCGTGAAATGATCTTGCCCGGCTCATTGGCAGTTATCGTGCCAATAGTTGTGGGGCATGTTTTGGGTAAAGAAGCACTCGCTGGTATGTTGGTCGGCACCATGTCTTCCGGATTTTTGTTGGCAGTGATGATGGCTAATGCCGGTGGTGCTTGGGATAATGCGAAAAAATGGATAGAAACAGGACAGTTCGGCGGCAAGGGCTCTGATTCTCATAAAGCAGCGGTAGTGGGCGATACGGTAGGCGACCCGTTTAAAGATACCAGTGGCCCATCTTTAAATATCTTAATCAAACTTATGACCATTGTCAGTTTGGTCTTTGCTACTTCATTCGGTTCAGGGTGGTTTAGTTTTTAAAGAAGAACATCAAGTTTTTTAACCATCCAGCGGCTGTTGGCTTTGAAATGGAGGCCGACAGGAAGCAACTTTAGGTGACACTGAGGCGATGGGTTTAACTGGTTTAATTTTTAATCTGTGTTTATCCGTTAAATCCGTGTCATCTGATGGTCTTTTTTATATTGTTGAAAGCCCGCCGCTAAACTTTAAATTTCAAGTTACGAGGTTAATATGTTTAAACGGCTGATTGTTTTGTTAATGATGCTGGTTTTGTCAAGTTGCGGTTATAACACGCTACAGTCCAGTGGCGAGAACATTAAGGCAACTTGGGCGGAGGTGCTAAATCAGTACCAGCGTCGTGCCGATCTGGTGCCTAATCTGGTGAATGTGGTGAAAGGCTATGCGGCGCATGAAAAGGAAGTGTTGGTCGAGGTGACTGAGGCTCGTGCAAAAGTGGGGGCGTTGCAGGCTACACCCGAATTGGTCAGTGATGAACAGGCGTTTCAAAAGTTTATTGCCGCGCAAGGGCAAATGACCAGTGCGATTTCACGTTTGCTGGCAGTGGCGGAAAACTATCCACAATTAAAAGCCGATAGTCTGTTTCGTGATTTACAGGCGCAACTTGAAGGCACCGAAAATCGTATCACTGTGGCGCGAAACCGTTATATTGCTGCGGTCAAAGAATACAATGTCACCGTGCGCTCTTTCCCTTCCAATCTTACTGCGATGATGTTCGGTTATCGAACCAAACCGAGCTTTAGCGTAGAAAATGAACGAGCTATTTCGGTTTCGCCCAAAGTGGATTTTGGTGCTCCTGCTGCCGTGGGTAGTCATTGATATGTTGCCTTTAATGTTTTTTCAAGCCCGCTATAGGCTTGGTTTTTTTCTGTTGTTATTTTGCATGACGGCTTGGGCTTTTGTGGGTGTTCCAGAGTTGTCTCTGCGCGTCACCGACCTTACTGGTACGCTTAGTGTCGAGCAAGTTACTCATCTGGAAAATAAGCTGGCTGCATTCGAATCCAAAACAGGTAGTCAGATTGCAGTGTTAATAGTCCCGACCACTGGGCCAAAAGATATAGCCGGATTTGGCATTGAGGTCGCCGATTTATGGAAAATAGGTCGAAAAGGCGTTGATGATGGCGTGATCCTACTGGTGGCGAAAGATGATCGTAAGTTGCGTCTGGAGGTTGGTTATGGGTTGGAGGGAGTTATTCCCGATGCTATTGCCAAGCGAGTGATTGCTGAGACCATTACCCCGTATTTTAAGAATGGTGATTACGCAGGCGGTATTGATGCGGGGGTTGAGCAGTTAATGAAGTTGATTGAAGGTGAAGAATTGCTTGCCCCGTCTGAAAATACGGATAGTCCTCAGGATGAAGGGGGGGTGATGATGGTTTTAGTAGTTGGACTGATTGTGGGATTTGTGTTGTCTGCAATGATGGGGCAGGTAATGGGAGGTATGCTTTCTGGGGTGCTTAGTGGTTTGGTTGCTACGCTGTTTATGGGATTAACGTTCTCGTTGGCGATGTTTGTCGGAATAATGGTTTTTTTTATTGTTAGTGTTCGTTCGACGGATAAACGCGGTTTGTTTAATAGTGGTGGTTTTAGAGGGGGTGGTGGAGGTTCATGGAGTGGTGGCGGTGGTGGTTTTGGCGGTGGAGGCGCATCAGGATCATGGTGAATTTCAAACGTTGGTTGCGACATGCTTTTATGCCGCCTTGGCGTTGGCGGGTTTTGTTTCCTAAAGAGTTACTGAGTGGCATAGAGAATGCCATACGGCTTTCCGAGTTTAAGCATAGCGGCGAACTTTGTTTTGCTGTTGAAAATACCTTGGCGCTAAATAAGGTTTGGCATAGCGTATCGGCTCGGCAGCGGGCGATAGAGGTGTTTTCAAGTTTGCGGGTCTGGGATACTGAAGAGAATAGTGGTGTGTTGATTTATTTGTTGCTGGCAGATAGGGAGGTTCATATTGTCGCAGACCGCGGTATTGCAAAGTGTGTGGCGCAAGCCGAGTGGGATGCCATAGCCGAAGGTATGCGGAAAGAATTTAAGCTGGGTAATTTTTTACACGGTTCGATGCAAGGTATCGAGCATATTACTCTGTTGTTAGAGACCTATTTCCCCGCTGATGCAAATAACCTTAATGAGCTTGTCAACCGGCCCGTTATTGTTAAATACTGAAAAAGGTAAGTTACATGGATTTGACCAATTTGTTGTTTCCGTATACTATTACGCGGTTATGTTAGCTCGATTACCTGAATATATAGATCCATTGCACCTCGCTGATACGCGTGGTGAATTGAAGGGTCAAATACCTATAAGTAGCTTGGATCGTTTGGCGGATTTGCTGTTTAACGATACAGGAGCAGTAACTGTGGATCTCTATTTTGGTCGGGAAGGAAGGTTGGCCAAAATTGAGGGACATATAGAAGCAGTTCTGGAGCTTGAATGCCAAAATTGCCTACAGGCATTACAATGGCCTATCAAAAGCTCCATCAAGCTTGGTATTGTTACTTCAATAGATCAAGCAGACAGATTGCCCGAGGATTATGAGCCGCTGTTAGTCGTTGAGGGGAAAATGCCTTTAAAAAACATTGTCGAGGACGAATTGTTGCTTATTGTGCCTGCATTCCCTAAGCACTCGCACAATTGTCTTGTTCATAAGTCCGGTAATAAAGAGGCGAACTTTGTTCTCAATGAACAGCAATCGCCCACCAAAAACCCTTTTTCCATCTTAGCCAAATTTAAAAACACTGGAGATTTATAATGGCCGT
>JADHTX010000171.1 GCA_016784875.1 Methylobacter sp. | reverse complement strand
CCAAAAAAAATGCCGATTTTGCTCATAAAACACCTATTCTCAAGATTGCAGGACAAGGCTATCTCGTCCGTTCACCCAGTATCAGCAAATTTCGATCCAGGTTTTGTCAATAAATTTTATAGAACAATATCAGTTATATATCGTCTCATGGCGCATGAAGTCGCTGTAGCGGGATGCATGCATGTCGACAATTACAGGAGCTGTCGGTATGTTTTGCTACATAGTGAATTTGGGCTTCATTGTGGGCATGACCCACTCTAATGGCTGTGACGATGCGTGTGGGAACGAGGAAAAATTGCGATTTTTAAAGGCATCGCTTTCATTCGACAGGAATTGACCCTGACCTGATCTTCTTTACTTCAGCATCTTGATCGGTAATGCCTTATGATTCATAGGTGTTTTAGCGTATTGAAATATAATTAAAAAAATTTAAAATCCCTATAGATGTTTGCCCGATAATCTATAAAAGGAGAGTGCCATGAGAAGAATATATTTTTTAGTCCCTACTATTGAGACGACTCATAAAATCGTCAAAGAGCTTCAAACTGAAGGTATAGAAGACCGGCATATTCATATTTTGGCAAAAAGAGACACGCCGCTTGAAGGCCTGCCTGAGGCCGGAGTGAGTATAAAAACGGATTTTCTTCCCGCAGTTGAACGAGGACTTGCGCTAGGTGGAACTACCGGATTATTGGCCGGATTAGTCGGTTTGCGTTTTGCAGGATTTGCTATCGCTGGCGGTCCGCTTTTGGGGATTATTATGGCAGGGGCAACTATCGGGTCTTTGATGGGCGGTTTGGCGGGAATGAATTCGGGTAATTCAAGGTTAAAACAGTTTGAAGATGCTATAGAACAAGGCCAGCTGCTGATGCTGGTTGATATTCCAAAAGAACGCATTGATGCAATTAGTCAATTAATCAGTAAGCATCATCCTACCGTTCAATTTGAAGGTATTGAGCCTCTTTTACCGCCATCTTATTAAGAGCTGTGTAGAACGTGTTGGATCGATCAATTTTAAAGCACTGCATGATGACTGGGATTGTATTTTAAAGTTGTGATGGGCTTATACTTCGCCCGGCCACGGTTGCGGATTCCTAGCGGCTGATTTTATGCCGATAGCCGCGTTGCTGAAACAGTTTCATAGCTTGCTATGCGCCTGTTTCAGCGCCTTGCTATCGACAAAAATCAACTCGCTATCATCTCCTCAACCGTAACCGTGCGAAGTATAGTAGGCGGGTAAAGTCCTTTAAACAGACACGTCGTATTTATTCAGGGTTGCAACTCTAAAAATGTTAAAAGACTTTTGACCTGTTACTTATGTAGGTTGGTCAGTTCAATTAATTGTTCTTCATCAACCGGTCTGGTTAGGCAAAAATCAAATCCTGCCGCCAGCGCTTCAGCTCTTTGATCGGCTTCGGCAAAGGTGCTGATGGCGGCGACTTTTAGCGGGTTATGCTGGCTTCTTAACGTTTTTATCATATCCAGTCCCGACATGATCGGCATGCTGAGATCAATAAGCGCCATTTGATAGTTATTTTTGCTGATGAAGTGCAAGGCTTCTTCACCGTTGGTGGCGGCATCAACGGTGTAGCCTTTTAGTTCCAGCAGGTTGATCAGAATCAGTCGATTTATTTCACTATCATCGGCAATTAAAATGCGGTTTTCTGTCGGTAGCGGATTTTGATGATCTATAGTCTGTTTTATTTGCATAATTGATGATTCGTTTAATTGTGCTGTTCTATTGTGTTTTAGACATAACGCGCCTCTAAAACCCAGGTAATCGGGTTGGTAAGGCATTAGTTTCGCTACGTCTTCCAGTCTAAGTGAGCCGGCAAGTCCGCAGAGCATTGATCGGTCTTTTGCCAATCGGACAAATTGCGCTATGTCGGTTGTTGCCATGACTTCAGTTAAGGAGCCATTGTTTTTGTTCATGGTATCAAGCATTACGCCTTTGAAACCTGCTTTTTTTAGGGAGTCTATCAGGGCAAGGTTCGGTTGGGTATCGGCGAATAATACAGCTATTAGTCCTATCGCTGTGTCGCTCCGGCGTGGGAACGTTGCGAGTTTTTCCAAGGTTCCTTGCCAGTCGCCACCGGGGAAAAAGCCGATTTTGACATAATCGACGCCGGTTTCTGCCATTTCTGTTACTGCTTGATAAACAATTTCAGGCTGCATGGGCAGGTCGCCAACAGTTGCGCTGACTGGACGGCGGCCGTCAATTGCAATAACAATGTTTTTGACAAGATCGGTTGGCAGTGCGCCTAAAGCGCCTAAAGCCGGTTGTTTTAGATCGATAATATCGACATTCGCGCTTAAAGCCAGTATGGCTTCCTCTACGCTGTTAACGCTGGCAAGCATTCCGGTCATGGACGGATCTCGGTTTTTACCGCAGCAGATTCCTGCCGGTTTTCGGTATGGTTTTCGATAATGGTCATCAACCAACTCCAGGCTTCCAGTTCCCTGTTCCCTGCTGTTTTTTCCAGGCCGATACGTAGATAGTCGATTTCCGCTTGTATTTTTTCCAACGGAAGCCTATCTAAGCGGCTGATTAAAATTGCCGCTTCCAATACGGAATATTGGGCGCGGTTAAAGCCTCTAAAGGGTGAATGGTTAACGGTATGCACGGCTTTGCAGAATAATTTTGGCCGGGTTTCGTCGTCTTCAAAATGGGTCAATTCCACTTCGGTATGAGCCAGCGCGCAGTCAAGTACTTGGCCGTTGATTTTTTCTGCCGATTTTAACGGCCAGTCGCGCCGACCGGCCAGGCATCCGGCAAACACTCGCACATCGTCGCAATAGTTGATGACTGCGGATTTGCTTTCCAGCAGATTGTTGAGCGTTGTTGAGGGACGAAACGGCAGGATGATAAATTCGTCTTGCGATTCTGAAGGTGCCGTGTCAGCTCCCGGCTGGCTTGCGGCATACACTCCATCCCTGGAGATTGCCACGCCAGTTCCAGACTGGCTTGTGGCATACACTCCATCCCTGGAGATAACATGAACGCCCATAGGCGCAATATGCGCCTTGCCGGAGCTGTTTTGAGTGATGACTATGGTTTCTTGAATCATTATGTTAATGCTGCTTTTTTATCGCTATGGATGGTGTATGCCGCAGGTCAGTCGGAAACTGGCGTGGCGAGAGTGGTTCCGGCCGGTTTAAAGGTGTGCAGGTCAACGGCGGTTTCTGCGGTGTCGGTTGCGCAGCCCCATTGCAGCGCTTGATCCTGGGTATAGCGTTTTCCTAATTGCCAGGCAATTTCAGCGCGCGCCAGTTCAACACCCAGATAAAAAGCGTGTCCGCCGTCGTTTTCAACATGCAGTTTGGGATACAGGTCGAACGGGTCTGTGGCGCTGTGCAGGCCGTCGCGGTTGAAAATATGTACGCCTTCGGCGCTGATTTGAACGCGGAAACTGGGGTCTTTGATTTGTCCGGCCAATTCCTTGATTTCTTCCAGGCTATAAGGAAAGGGGGATGTTTCATGCAAGGCCATTAAGCCCGGGTCGATATGCTTGGGCAGCATGTCATGTTCTTTCGCGGCAAACATGATTCGCCTGGCCAAATCGGCTTCCTTGACTGCCCGACAGGCATGCTTGCTGACTTCAGTCGCCAGAATGCTGTTGATGTTGAGTTCAGAACAGATGCCCAGCAGCAACGCATTCATGCCCATAGTATCGGCATGGGTCAGTTCGGTGATGTTGCCGACTCCCAGCATCATTTCAATATCGGGATGGTTCTTCCTGACTTCGTGATAACGCACGATGGATTGGGTGAAACCGAAGTGCAGGGGATCTAAAATCGGGTCGACGATAAAGCGCCTGTTTTTAGCCTGCATGATATTGATGGCTCTATCCAGTGAAGCTAAATCTTCATGTTTTTCCGGAATTAAAATCGGTGTTGCCGCGACTTCTTCGGCAACCCACAACGTGCTTTCGTGCAGGCTGAGCATATAATCGGCACCCGCTTTGCCGCCTCGGAGCAAATCGTCCGCTTCCAGCGAATCGATGCTGACGGTGAATCCTTCCTGTTTTAAGGCGCGGATGGTGTCTTCCAGATGCGGGAAATCGGTGCTGGGCAGGCAGCCGATGTCAATGACATCCGCGCCGTTTTGTTGGTAGTAATAGGCGCGTTTGACCACCTCTTCAACGCTGACATTGGGCGCATCGACGATTTCGGCAAAGATTTTGACTTTATAGTTGTTTAAATCAAGCTGATGTGCGGCTTGGCCGAAAAACATCGGCAAGTCTTTGAGTTCGTCCGGGCCGCGCTCAATCGGCAGGCCGAAATCTTTGGACAAGGCCTCCAGATCGCCCCGGCAGCGTCCCGGCACCAATATCCGGTCGGCGCCGAAGGTGTCGGTCAGGCGGCGGCCTATCATGTCGGCGGTCATTAATGCGGCGACTTTAAGCCCTAGTTGATGCACGGTGTAAGTAAATTCCGGCTGCATTTTTTGCAGGATATTATGCAGCTGTTTTTCCGCCAGTTTGCCGGTAAGAAAGAGGATATGTTCACTCATGTCAACGATTGCAACCGTTCTTTAACTGTAATAATCAATTCGTCCACACTTTCAACGACAGTCGTGTATTCGAAATCGCGTAATTTGGCTGTGCCTTCCAAGTCGATTTTTCTCGGATAAACCATAACTTTTCCGCCTGGCGCAGTGGTTTCCATTTCCGGCGCTATGTCGCAAGGGTAAACAATGCTGGGAACCCTGCATTTTCCGGCTTGGGAATACAGATTAGTCACCAGCGAGTCGGCAATGCCGAGCACGCATTTGGCAACGGTATTCGACGTGGTCGGCGCCATTACCAAGGTATGATAATAGCCTTTGTAAAAATGCCCAACTGGCGGTGCCGAAGCGGACTTGTCTCGGTATACCGAAAATTTTTTGCGGATTTCATCGAGATTGATGCCGTACATTTTCAACACTTCTTCACCCGCAAGACTCAGGTAGACATCAACATCATCCAAGGTCAGCATGAAATCCAGGCATTCTTTTATATAATGGCCGGAACCGGTAACAGCCCAGGCTAATCTTGGTTTATCCATTTAATTCAGCATTCTTGAGAAACGAATGTATTGTCCATGAATAGTACATAAAAGAAAGGGATAGGGCGGCGGTTAGTTTGAGCATATTATTTCGATCAGAATTAGTACGGCGTTTTTCAATTTCAGTAAATTAAGCTACTTTAGGTATGGTCGGAGTGCAGGGTTTGATTGCCAAGGCAGGAAAATTCCGCACTTCTGCGACAAGGGGCTTATTAAAAAGCTTTTTCGTTATTTTCGTGTCGACTAGAAGCGTCTGCTTTTAGCTTTCGTGGAAAGTAGGCGATTTCGGTTATTATACATGAATTGAAACGCCGATTTCGTGCGCAGGAGCTTTTAGGGAATGTTCAGTCGAGTCAAGCGTCATGCCGGATCGCAACCGGCTGACGGCATATATACTAAACCCCTGATTATGGGAATTTTAAATGTGACGCCGGATAGTTTTTCCGATGGCGGCAAATTCTCAGGTCTTGATGACGCAATGCAGCAGGTTGAACGGATGCTGTCGGAAGGCGTCGATATTATCGACATAGGCGGCGAATCAACTCGTCCCGGTGCTGATCCGGTTGCGGCGGCTGAACAGGTTAGGCGAGTCGTTCCAGTGATTGAAGCCATTCGTCAGCGTTTGGGCAGCGATATTTTAATCAGCATCGATACCACCTTAAGCGAGGTTGCTAAAGCCGCGCTGGAGGCCGGAGCCGACATGATCAATGATGTTTCCGGGGGCAGGGCGGATGCGGCGATTTTGACGTTGGCCGCTCAAACCGGAGTACCGATTATTTTGATGCACAGTCAGGGGGTCTCAAAAACCATGCAAGATAATCCGCATTACGAAAATGTCGTGCAGGAAGTGCTTGATGCGCTGAATGAACGCATTGATGCGGCGTTAAAGGCGGGGATTAAAAAAGAAGCGATTGCAATCGATCCGGGCATAGGTTTCGGCAAGCGCAAACGGGATAATCTTGATTTGCTGGCCCATCTCGATCGGTTGGTGGCAATGGGGTTTCCGGTATTGTTAGGCACCAGTCGCAAGCGTTTTATGGGGTCGATTTGCGATGTTACAGAGCCTTCGGAACTGGTCACCGCTACGGCAGTAACCACAGCTTTAGGCGTAATGGCGGGTGTGCAGATGTTCCGGGTGCATGATATCAAGGAGAACCGGCAGGCCGCCGACGTGGCTTGGGCAATTAAACAGGGGCGGTAGTTTGTTGCTATAGCGTTTGGTAAGATACTGTAGTCGGCAGTCGTCCATCCTTTAAAATATTGGAGCGCCTAGTACTCAGTCATTTTGATTTTGACGGGTAAAAAGTAAATCCGTTCGTCCTGAGCCTGTCGAAGGATGAGCGGATTTACGCTGAGCTAAACGTTCTACCCGACATTAAGACAATGACTGAGTACTAGTAGCTGGACGTATTCAAGTAGCGCTATTAACGTTTTTATTAAAGATATGCCCAAGCGAAGTTGAATTTGTTTGATAAAAGGGCATTGATGTTGTTTCGGATAACTCTACGCTAGGTAAACAAAAGGCAGGATGCGTTTCAGTGACTGACCGGTAATCAGTCGTTATACGTATCCTGCAACACGGGTTTTTCTAAGGTCATGGTCGATAATCGCCCTCAGATAAATAGGTAAGAAACATGGGTAGTAATACCATGATGGACAACACCAGAACCACTCCGGCAATGGCTAATAACAGTGCCTTAATGGAGCCTTTAACATTTTCTGAAGCATCATCTGAATCCGTTGATGGCAGGGGTTGGTCGGTTTTATTGTCATGTTCGTCTTGGTTTGGCATGATGATCTCCCAACTGAATTGAAGGAAAAATGAAATGCAGCCGCATAGTTGAAGCTGACAGTTAACTATGCTAATCCTGTTATGAACTTCCTGCAACTTCAATATATGGCATTGATGCCTCAACAAAACAATGAGTTAAAGCGTTATGTGACAAAGTATACTGTCGCTATACGGCACGATGCAGCCTTTTTAAGGGTGGACTCCAAGAGGTAAACAATGAAAATTTTTACAATTCTATTCTTATCGGTATTATGCATCGCCCCGGCAAACGCTGAAACCCGCATAGCTATATTGGATTTCGAATTGCGCGATCTGACTTTAGCGCCGGGCATACCCGCCGAAGTGCAAAGAACTGCGAGCATAAGAGCGATGCTGGAAACGGAGTTAGCAAGAGCCGGGTACAAAATCGTCGCTGTCGATGCGGAGTCTCAGCGAGAGGCCAATGGTGGGGTCGGCTATCTTTTTGATCACCACGACAGCGCCGCCGAACTGGCTAAAAAGGTCGGAGCAGATTATGTATTGGTTGGAAGGTTGCATAAACCCAGTTTTTTATTTGCTTATATTATGGGCCGTTTGGTTAGGGCAAAAGACGGTCGATTAATCGGCAATTACATTTCAGAGACCAAAGGCGGGG
>JADHTX010000170.1 GCA_016784875.1 Methylobacter sp. | reverse complement strand
GGATTATTAGCAACATCATTGTCAGGCCTGATGGCTGCTCAGCGCTCGTTGTCAACGGTCAATCATAATATTTCCAATGTCAATACGGAAGGTTACAGTCGGCAACGCGTGCAGCAAGGCACTAATCCGGCAATGTTTACCGGCGACGGATTTGTTGGTCAGGGCGTAAATGTCAGCAATATCACGCGTAGCTATGACCAGTTTATTAACAAGCAATTAACTTCCAGTATCACAGCGTTCGGAGAGGTGGATCGTTACCACCAGCTTGCTACTCAGATTGACAATATAATGGCTGATCCTACAACCGGTATGGCTCCGGCGATGAAACGGTTTTTTAATGCAGTGAATGAAGTTGCTGATAATCCTTCATCAATCCCTGCCAGACAGGTATTATTGTCTGAAGCGGACGTTGCGGTACAAAGCTTTAATACGATGAGCGGTCGATTTGAAGAGATACGCGCGCTGAATAATAATGATATAGGAGGCATGGTTAAGGATATTAATTCTTTAGCCAAATCAATAGCTGATCTTAATGTACAAATTGTATCCGAGCTAGGTAAATCACAAGGATTGAGACAGCCCAACGACTTGAAGGATCAGCAAGATGTTTTGCTTTCAAAGTTAGCCGAAATAGTCAGCGTTTCGGTAATTCCCCAGAAAGACGGTTCATCCAGTGTTTTTATTGGCAGTGGACAGGCGTTGGTTCTTCAGGCTTCGTCAGCAGAGTTTACAACTATGCAGGCTGAATTCGATTCAGGTCGACTGGAAATCGGAATTAATACAGCTAATGGGCCTATGAATATAACCGCTCAGATTAGTGGGGGATTGTTAGCGGGTTCATTAAAATTTCGGGATGAAGTGCTGGATCCGGCACAGCAACAGCTGGGCCGGGTAGCTGCCGGCTTGGCAATGGAATTTAATGCGGTTCATGAACAGGGTTATGATCTGAACGGTACGGCAGGAACAGCATTATTCAACTTTACCGGCGATGATGTTCCTGTTATGCAAAATTCGAAAAACAGCGGAAATGCTCTGGTTACGGCCAATTTTCAGGATGCCCGGGTCAACCCATTGGCAGCAGCAGGCCTCGATTTTAGTGATTTTAAGTTAGAGTATGTTAATGCGGGCGGGGGCGTCGACTACACGTTGACCCGGATTCGCGATAATCAAGTGATTAATCTCACGGCTAACGATACAGTGCCTGCTACCGGTGTTTATAGCTTGTCACTTGCGGCGACTCAACCGGCAAAATTTGACGCCACTGCCTTTTCGATGGCGACTGTTATTTCACCGGGAACTTTTACTCCTGCCATTGCCGATGGCGTGGTGGCGTCACCGCGCGATGAAACGTTAGGCGCATTTACACAGGCTGTTTCCGGCGCTCCGGGGGAAGTGTTTACCATGAATCTTGACGGTATCCCTTTCTACGCCAAGACCAGTGCGTTGGCCGGCGAAAGCGTGGTTAAATCCGAACTGGATACTGCGCTGGCAACCTTTCTGGCCGATCCCGCCAACGCAGCGTCTTATCAGGTGGTTTCCGGCTCCTTTGCTACCGACAACCTGCGGCTACGCAAGCTTGATGGAACAGCGATTGTACCGAGTTTCGCTAGTAACTTTACGGCTACCCCCGGAGCTTTTGCAGCCAATACGGTTAATATTGCCGGAGCGCCTGCTGTTCCCTCGACTGTCGGCCCTTTTACTCTCGAAGTTGACGGCCTGCAAATCTATACCGAGGCGGCGGCGCCCGGCGGCACAGTGACAAAGGCCGAGCTTGATACGGCGATGGATATATTTTTGAGCTCAGGCCCGGGAGCGGGACTGTACTCAAAGACTGGAACGTTTGCGAATAACGATCTGGTGCTCAGCAGGCTGAACGCCACGACGTCTACACTTGCCATTAGCAGCAACTTTAGCGGTGCCGGCAGCACCCCTGGTGCATTCTCCGGGGTGCTTGTCGGCAAGGCGGTTATTCCGGCGGGTATTGATATAAAAGTCGATTTGACTAGCGGTAAAACCATATCGGTGGGAGATCAATTTTTGACGAGGCCGACCTACAATGCGGCCCAAAAAATGGGACTTAATATAGATGATCCAAGAAAAATTGCCGCTGCGACCAATATAGAAATCGATCCTGTGACCAAATTGCCAGTGTCCGTGATCAAGGGACCAATGCCTAGTGATAATAGAAATGCATTGATACTGGCAAACTTGGAGAATAAATTGGGTATGCTGGGCGGAAAGGCTTCCTTTAGTGATGCTTATGGGCAAATTGTTTCCGGTGTCGGAACCTTGACGCGAGCAGCTGAGCTGAGTTCTTCGGCTCAGGAAACATTATTAAATCAGGCAAAAGCTTCCAGAGAGAGTCTGGCAGGTGTAAATTTGGATGAAGAGGCCGCTAACTTAATAAGGTTTCAGCAAGCGTATCAGGCATCGGCGCAATCAATTTCGGTGGCTAAGTCATTATTCGATACTTTAATCGGTGCAGTTAGATAGGAGCGATAGCGATGAGAATTTCAACAGCTTGGGCGCAACAGCTTAATGTCAATGCGATGAATAGCCAGCAATCGAAACTGGCAAAGGTGCAGCTGCAATTAAGCACAGGGCTTAAGGTATCGACACCGGCAGAAGATCCTGCGGCAGCGGTAAGAGTACTGGATTTAGAGAGAACAATTGCCAAAACAAATCAGTATCAAAGTAATATTTCTACGGCTCGCGGACGCTTGGGTATTGAAGAGTCGGCTTTAGAGACTTCAGGCAATATATTGAATCGTGCCAGAGAACTGACGCTTCAAGCTAAGAACGATACCCTAAACAGCAGCGATAGATTAACCATCAAGGTTGAAATTGATCAGTTGATTGAGGAAATGGTTGGCGTCGCCAATACCCAAAATGCCAATGGCGAATTTATTTTTTCAGGCGATCTTTCGACAGTTCCTCCTTTTGCCATTCACCCTACGACAGGTGAATATGTTTATCAAGGCGGTTCACAGCAGCGGACTATGCAAATTAGCCCTGCTAGACTGGTTGCCGATGGCGATCTGGGATTCAATGTTTTTGAAGACATAAATTCAACCAGTCCGGCTGCCAATGAGAATGGCAAACGCAGTATTTTTAATACTTTAAAAGCGCTATCCGAGGGCTTAGGCAATACTTTTAAGGCAACCTCCGCTGAAATTACCGGCGATAGATTTTTGCGATATGGCTTGGATTATAGCGATCCTGTTCTGCCGCCAACGACATTTGAGCTGCATGCCACGGCGGCCCCCATGGCGCCTATCGCAGTACAAATAGACTTAACGGGTAAAAAATTTACCGGCGTGGAGGATTTGGCTGCCGAGGTTAATAAGCAGCTTGCAGCATCCCCTGTACCTGCTCCCGGCACCGGATTCTTTGGCGATACAATACTGGCGCGGAGCAATGGCAATAGGATTGAATTTGCAACGGTGGCTACCGGTGCAACGTCCAGCATAACCGTTAGAAACAGTACTCCAGCCTCAGGATCATTTTTAACCGATGCCGGTTTTAATCCACTCGGTCAGAGTAATAAAGGGTCTGACTTGCCGGCGCTTCCTGTTCAGGTCTTTCAAAGTCAACTTGACGATGTTTTAACCGATTTTAACTCGGCTCAGGACAGTTTTCTCCAGGCAAGAACCAGTGTCGGAGTAAGGCTGAACGCGCTGGATGATCAAGAATCCCAAAATGGAAAATTTATATTAGATACCACAGCAACGCTTTCAGAAACTCAAGACCTTGATTATGCAGAGGCAATCAGCAGGTTCCAATTGCAATCTACTGCTTTGCAGGCCGCCCAACAGGCTTTCGGCAAGGTCAGTGGATTATCGTTGTTTAATTACATCTGAGGTCTGGCTTTGCTGTCACTATCAGCAGCTAGAGAAATAGTACAGCGATGACACGGATTTGATTGGTTTAGATGAATAAGGTGAGTTTAATCGACACACCTTATTCATCAACGCCGGATTATGGATAAATGACTTTGGGGACAAAGTTGGCGGCTGGATATTTAGGGTCGAATTCGACTTCTTTTTCTGCGGACTTTGGGGTTGGACATTTAGTTGAAGGTTTGACGGCGTCTTTATCGATATAGATAACTGACGGTTGGAAATTTGCAGCAGGGTATTGGTCATCGCTTGCGGCTGAAGCAGTTAATGACGCTAACGCAATAACAGCAGTCGTCAATCCTAAAATGATTATTTTTTTCATATGATAGTAACCTTGGTTGTGTAGTAGGGTACGCATTGCATCCCTTTATTGAGCCGGGGTTGATGATTGGAAAATGGTATTAACATTGCCTGTAACAAAACTTGACGACCGAAGAGTATCGGGTATTTTAGGCGAATCTGCAACTGTTTTTACGGCTGGAAAGTGATCACAAAAGTTGTTTTATTTCGGGATGATTTTTCAGTAACTGTTGCCTGAATGATTCAATAGCCAGCTCATTGTTGCGCTCACTTCTAGCGATTGGCACGACGATTTCGCTAACGACCTGCATCGGCGCGGACGATAAAAATATCAGTCGGTCAGCCAATGCAATGGCCTCGCGCAGGTCATGGGTGACAAATAAAACCGTATGCGGACGTTGTTGCCATAGGTTCAGTAATAACTCCCTGACTTGTCTAGCGGTCGGCGCATCCAACGATACAAACGGCTCATCCATCAACAACACCTCGGGATCAATGGCAAATGCCCTGATGATGGCGACCCGGCGGCTCATACCCAATGACAACCGCTCGGGATATATATGTTGCGCTGGTGTTAACTGCATGACCTCAAGCAATGCATCAATGACCTCGGACGATTGGTTGTCATCTAATGCCAGCTCAATATTTTCCCTAACCGTACGCCAAGGCAACAGGCGCGGATTTTGGAAAATGTAGCCGATCTTGGGATGCGTGTGTTGTTGTCCAACGACTGCCAGGGATGGCGGCCGCGATTGCTCCAGGCAGTCGTCGGCACTTCCTCCATCCATGGAGGTCGGAAGTGTCGCAACCGGTAGGGAACCGGTGCGACACAGAATTTCGCCATCGTAATCATCATCCAAACCGGCAATAATATTCAGCAGCGTGGTCTTGCCGCAGCCGGACGGGCCGACCAGGCAAATAAATTCATTGGAATTTAGCGACAGCTTAAGGTCGGCGATACTTGGACTAGACGCTGCCGGATAGGTTTTATTGCGGATATGAATTTGGATGTCGGTCATCTGCGCCACCGTAGGGCTTTTTTGTCCAGCGGTTTTAAAATCAGCAGCTCTATCAACTGAATGACCGCAACAAAAGCGATGGTATAAGCCAGTATGCCGGCGACATCGAACAGTTGAAAAAACAAATGCAATTGATAGCCCATGCCGTTGCTGCGGCCTAATAACTCGACCACCAGGATGATTTTCCAGATCAAGGCCAGACCCGAACGGGTCGCGCCCATCACAAACGGATGCAGTTGCGGCCAGATAACATGAACCAGCGTTTTGCGCCTGCCGAAATGATAACAACGCGCCATGTCCAGTAGATCCTGATCCAGTGTCCGTGTGCCTTCCCGGATCGTAACAATGACATTGGGCAGCTTGTTGATCACTACCGCGAGTATCGCCGCCGATTCAACCAGACCGAACCAGACATAGCATAAGATAATGGTGACCAATGCCGGGATATTCAAGAAAATCACCAGCCAGTTATCAAAGAATGCATCGAGTTTTTTATTGCGTCCCAGAACGATGCCAATGGCACAGCCCAGCAACATTGCAATCGCAAAACTGACCACCAGTCGCAGAAGGGTGACGCCCAAATGAAAAGGCAGTTGCCCCGATAAACAGCCGTGCCAGAAAACCAGGGCAACCGCTTCGGGAGTCGGCAAAGTGTTGCTGTTTAAATAGACGGCCAATCCTTGCCATATGACCAAGAAAGTCAGTAATGAAAGGGTCGGTAGAAGTTTTTTAAGATTATTCAAAGCGAATCTTTTATTCGATAGACCAGAAAGTGCCGGGTTGCAGGTGCTCGGATTGCCCGGTTAACTGATTGTGGCTTAACTTGCGGAACATCGTATAAATGCGGGCTGCGGCCAGCTGTTCCGGTTTTCCCCAATGCTCAACCCTGCCTTCACAATAACGTTGGCGCAGTTTGGTTTGGGTGGGCAAATCATCCGACTGAGTTAACGGGAGAATTTTTGTCCAAGCAGTATCAGCCGTACACAGTTGATTTTTAGCCAGCTTACTGGCGTTAAAAAAACTGTTGATCGCTTGTTTATGCTTGTTTGCCCAGCTTTGCTTGAATACATAACCCAAGCTAGGGACATCCTCCTCAATGCCTAAGCCTTTTAAAATATCCTTGCCGTTAATAAGTTGACGATACTGTTGGGCTTCAAGCCTGGCCGCAAAATGCCAATAAGTGAGGGCCGCATCCACGCGATTATGCTTGAGTTGCTCGGAAATTAGCGGCGGTGCGCCGAAGACTTTTTCTACCGATGCATTCAGGTCCAGTTGTTCTTGTCCAGCTAAGGCTTGCAGTAATAGCCAGTTTTTGTCCAGTTCGCCACCGGCAATTCCCAGCCGTTTACCATTGAGATCTTTTACTGTATGGATAGGGCTGTTTTCCGGTACAACCAAGGCACCCGAGGTATTTGAATACGGATAAAAAGTAAAATCGGAGCCGGTAGCGCGTAGTCTGGAAACCCAAATCCAGTCCGACACAATCATGTCGACAGCGCCGGATTGCAAGGCAATCTTACCGGCTTCCGAATTGGCTAAATGCTGTATTTCCAATTGAAAATCAGCTGGGCTGTTATCCTGTAAAGCCGCCAATTCCCAATCGACCGTACCGGAAGCCTGAACGCCGATGCGAATCACGGTTTTTTCCGCCGCATAACTGTTGCACGAAGCAAACAACAGGAACAGGCTGATAAAAAAGGCATTAAATTTCATAGAAGCTATCTCAATGACTAAGGAGAAAGTCGTCTATTCTATCTGGACGCAGGGCTTGGCGCGAGGATGTTTGCAATTATCTAAATCTCGACTTTGTCGTTCTGTGGGAGCGAATACACTATGGACGCGTCTAAATTCGCGTCCATAGTGTATTCACTTGTCAAAAAAACGTGAGGGCTCACACTATCCCAATGACTTGACGCAATTTAGGAAAGCCGGAATGTTAGGTTATACTTCGCCCGGCCACGGTTGCGGATTCCTAGCGGCTGATTTTATGCTGATAGCCGCGTTGCTGAAACAGTTTCATAGCTTGCTATGCGTCTGTTTCAGCGCCTTGCTATCGACAAAAATCAACTCGCTATCATTTCCTCAACCGTAACCGTGCGAAGTATAAGAGCAACATCTCCTTAATCCTAAAAACCGCAGTTAGTCCACGAAAAGCACGAAAGACACGAAAGAAATCAGTCTGTTGTATTATACTTCGCCCGGCCACGGTTGCGGATTCCTAGCGGCTGATTTTATGCCGATAGCCGCGTTGCTGAAACAG
>JADHTX010000169.1 GCA_016784875.1 Methylobacter sp. | reverse complement strand
CGTTGCACTCACGTTGCAATTGAAAATAAAACCGCCATAAATTCCCCGCAATACTTGCCTGAATTTTGGGCACAAAAAAGCCGCTCGGTTAGCGGCTAAAGTTGTTTAAGAATCCGGTAAAAATCCTTTTTCTTTACCCCGGCTTGTTCGGCCATGCTCTTGATAAGAGTCTGCGAAAAAGGTGCTTTGGGGCAATCGACTGTGACCTTATACTTCCTTTTGTCCTTAACCAAAACCCATTGCTCATGAGAGCCTTTCTGTGTGTCGAAGGCAAATCCCATATAAGCCAATATCGCCTTCAATTCTTTGCATGTGATAGGCGGGTATTCCCCACTCATGCAGGACGAAGGGGTATCATTTCATCGAAAACAACGCTGGCTTTATGATAAATCATGTTGGTAAATCGGATAAAATAATATTCGAGCCACTGTGTTACAGGAGCGCGTCTGCTCAGTAGTTGATTGCCATATTCTTTATCCTGCAATGCCTCGCCGACATAAAAGGCAATTTGTTCCTCAAGCTTGCGCCTCGCCTCATTCAATGAGTCGCCTTGTGTCGCTAAGCAAAAATCTAAGCACACCGCCACCCACTCGCCATCCTCTTGCTTTGCGTAGCATTTTAAAATCAGTTCTTTCGGGTTCATTGTCATTTTCTCCGTATTTTGCCTTACAGGCATTGTATTATAAGCAACTGCAAATAAGTATAACCAAGCACAAAAAAGCCGGTGTTACCCGGCTTCAATAGTTTTGATTATTAGGCGGCTTTCTTCCAGCCCGTTTCATCATCCTTAAACACCTGCCGTTCCTGTTTGCTTTGGTCTATTGAGCGAATCCGGTCTATCAAAGCCTTAACGCCCCCTTTCTCACCATAATAATCCTGAATTAATATTCTTATCAACCTATCAGCCCATTTTGGCGCTAAGCCTTTTTTTTCCCATCTGGCAATGGCTTGTTCGTCATTGCCGATTAGTTCAGCTAATGCGCTCTGTGACAAGTCCAGTTCTTTTCGCAAGAACCGGAATTCCGCGCCGGTAAGTTTAGGATTGTTATTAATTAAATTATGCCCTATTGCTCTATGCAGTCCTTTGGTGTCAGCTATCGACACGCACTCGCCATAATCAGGGTCTTCGATAATATCAAAGCCGTTTTCTAGCCAAATGTTTGGTAAACCACATTCTAAATAATGATACATAAGCCCTCCTAAAATACAGTCACTATCACTGTATAAACACCTTTATTATTGTACTTAATGGCAACAGCCACATTAATGGCGCTGCCAGCCGTATAATGCTCTATTCTGCAACGCCAATCGCCCCGGACATCACGACAAGGCGATTCAGTAATCCTCCCTTTTTCCAGGCATGTCAAAATCTGCAATGGAGTGATATTCCGCTCAGCCATCCTTTCCCTGGCATGTTGGGAATAAAAGACGCGCACGTCACTAAGGAGCACTGTTTAAGAGTTTCAAGCGCGTCCTTGTCTGTCATTTTAATAGGTATCGTACATGCCATACCTATTATTTTAATAGGTATGCTGTCTATTGCAAGGCATTTTTTACTTAGTTGAACGCAATTGGACTGTCTAGCACAACACGCATAAAAAAGCCGGTGTTACCCGGCAATATATCCAACTGGCAATAACACTACGCCAAGCCCACTAAATCCAAAAACATCAAGTAATGCTCAGTCGCTTGATTGCCCTCGGAATCCAACAAAACAAATACCTGCTTTTGGTAAAAGCTGACTGCTTCGCTTTTTGCATCGGTCACCACAAAACGACAGCCAACATTTTCGGCTACCCTGTCTTGTATCAACGCAACGGCATAATCAACCAGCGTCGAACAAATACCGCTGTTTCTGTATCGATTATCGACTGCCAACCGTGCAATTTTGACAGCGGGTAAAAACTCGTAATTGTTAGCATGGCTACAGTCGGCCAAGTCATAACCGTTTTGCAAGTCAATCTCGCTACAAGTCAACGTCACGAAACCGATAATGATTTTATCGCCGGTCACCGCAACATAGGTTTGCGCAATACTGGATTGCTGAAATTGTTTGGCTTGTTTTTGCTGGAATTGGATGCTCACCATCCGTTTCTTTTCATTTTCTTTTGATTTGATTTGTACACTAAAATGCTGAAATAATCGTCTATGATACCGCTCTAGCCCTTGCCCCTACTGGATTCATGCGTCTACGATGTGTTAAGAAAGCTATGCCTGCGATGCATTGCTTTTTATAGAGCCGAAAACACGGTTTTTTTGTGACAATGGCTGTGACGATGCTTTTTTAGCAACACGAGCCTGGACAATGCTTTGGACAATGGATTTTTGGACAATGGTTTTTTGTGCAACCATCACAGCAACCGTCAACTTAGCAACCATGGAGCACAGGCATCTTCCTGCGGACACCTGCGCTGGCCTGCTTTTTAAAACTATGGTTGAAACTATGTAGTTACCCACGCGCGCGGGGCTGATACTTGCGTACTATATGCGTACTCTAGTTTGCGTACGAGTTACCCACGCGCGCGGGGGGGCTGATACTGGGTAAGTTTTAAAACTATGGTTGAAACAATGGATTTTGAAACATTGCCTTTTGCTGCAACAATGCTCACCATGACCTTGCAAGCCGCTAAGGAACACGATTTAGGTGCTCACGATGCGGTCATCATGTCCATCTAGGCCGTTTAGATACTCAATTCAGGCGGTCACGATGCGCTCACCATTATCGTTGATTTTTTTTGTTCATGAGCGGTTTGTTCACCGGCAAATTACATGTCGACTTCGCCCTAAACGAAGTTTAATTCATCGTTGCTTGGGTGAACGCCGTCCTAATCTTGCCATCCATCACATAATCGGTGGTTACTGTCAGCAATCCATAAAACGCTGCTTTATCCTCCATTTTGTCGAAGTGAATGCGCCCGTTATCCAATGCGTTAATCACATCAGCGCCGCATGTTGCCAACATTATTTTTAACTCGTCTGGCTTGTTTACATCAAACGGTATGCCTATCGCCATTTTGTGCAGGCGTTCAAGCGTTGGGCTCATCATCATTTGGTGTGCTTTTTCTTCTAAATTCATTTTTTTGTAGTCCTTAAAATTAATATTTTTGGTGAAATTAGCCTTACCCCAAGGTATCTAAAGTAACTAAACCCCCTTTAGATACTTTAGAACCTTAGTGGTAGGCGTGTTTTACAGAAAAAAGGGGTTTATTTGATATTCTGGTAAAGGGGGGCGTCCGGTTGGCGGTTTCGGTTTTCTCTGCATCCGCAGCCAGCTTTCTTCGATAAGAACACCACAAGCCGCTTCCACTTCCGGCCTATCCTTCAAACCGTGCCAGTGCTTACCGTAAACATCCTTTGCAGTAAATGGACTTAGCAAAGCCCCTGCCTTTATCTTCTCTGCCAACCTTACCGCCGCTTCATGTTCTGGATTCTCAGCCATTGCATAAATGCGCCTTGCGTGGGATTCCAGATAACCGCACCACTCAACCGCCAGCCTTGCCGCCTGCGCTGATACATTGCCCCGCGCTTTACCGTCTGCAATGTCGATACTATGGAATATCAAGGCCAATGAAGGCATCAATGAACGGAACTTCCCGAAGTGTTCAACCATCAAGGGGTTTGTTTCTTGTTGAATCTTGACTGTTTGTAAGTCGGTTAGCCATTCATTGAATACCGCTTGTCCTGCATCATTAAAACGAAAGTAAGGCCTGTCGTCATACTCTGATTGAACCGCGTCACATCCGATAAAATCCAGCTCAGCCAATGCCTTCATAATATCGAAAGCCCGGCGTTTCTCGGCCTTGTTCGGTACGGTATCGATTAACTGCCAGCTTTTCGGCTCATCCGGCCAGACCGCAAGCTGTAGACGCTGCATAAGGCCATCATTGCTGCCATTCTGTGCTTGGTACAGATACCGCCTTAACTTGTCCGGCTGTATGCCGCCTAACAGGCTGATACAAATATTAGGTGCTTCGGTTAGGCCGCGCCCTATCTTAAAATCCGTATAGCCACCGTTTCCATTCCAGCCTTCCAGAAAATAGGTGCGCTCGTCTGCGCCGTCGTCTCTGTCCCACTTTACCAGCAAGGCGGTTAATTCATCCCTGTGAACCAATATGCCGCGTGGGTTCTGATTCTGCAAAACAGTCATACTCTGGACGCTGGTTTCATTGGTTTTGAATAGTCTGCGCGTGGGTTCGGGTTCTGCGTTCTCTGACAGCTCCATGTAATCAGCCTTTAACTTTTGCATATCATCAGGATTAACAGCCCTATCTTTACCCGCGCCCTTTGCCGCTTTGGATAACTGCCCCTTCACATCGGCAATCATGGCTTGGTTTGCCAGACTGTCGAATTCAGCCCCGGCCTTGTCCTGCTCGAATTGTTTTCCGTATTCAGCTTGTAGGCGTTCCAATGGGCTTAGTGCCTCACTTATGCTCGGACTTTTCAAGACTGAAGGCCGCCCGATAGCTGCACCCCACACATTAGGGATAATCTCCCAGTCATCCAGTTTTTTAGGCCTGATACCGCACCCAGCACCAATAATTGAGCCAACGATGACAAGGCTCGATATTGCCGCAAAGTCTGGCGGGGTCTGCATCCGGTGGCTAACATCAGCTAACCAAGGACGGAATGGCTCGGGTATCAGCTCCGGTGGCAATGATTGAACGGGGGGTATTTTAGTTTCTATATCACCGGGTTTTTCCCAGACAAAAACGCCGTGGGGGTAGGTGTCTAAAGTATCTAAAGTGACTAAACCCCATCCTTCCGGTATAGGCTCGGCGCTTTTCAGCTCCGCCCGTAACTCATCCTTCAATGCTTCATGCAAGTTTTTAGCAATCGGTACGTACCCATCCCAATCATTAATGAAGGATTGCACCCAGTCGACCACATCACCCGCAACCGGTAAGCCGGACAATACAACCACCTTGCACTGTGGCGGCGATTCCAAGGACATTAACGCCTGGTAAACGTCCTGCATGTAGTGTTCGCCGGGTTCGTCTGCATCAGGGAGCAGGTAAGCCAGCTTGAAACCGCTCAACGGTGTCCAGTCGGTTTGCTTTGCTGCTGAACTGCCGCCAAGGCTGGTAATGGCACAGATACCTATGCTCTGCAATGCCGCCGCGCTTTTCTCGCCCTCAACGATAAAAACAGCATTATCCTTTGGATGTTTCGCTAATATTTCTAAACCAAACAAAGGCCGTGGGTTAAGCTCAATTCCCACCGCCCATATTGAGCCGTTACGCTTGAAGTAAGGGACTATATCCTTTTTGCCGTCTGCCTCCTGATACCGACCAACATACCCGACCGGTACGCCGTTTGCGCTGTAATATGTCCAGGCATGAATTAAAGGCTTGCCATGATAACTTTGTGCAATCCCTATCATGTAAGCCCCCAATCATCAGCCAGTTTTGCCAATGCTTCGATAAACTCAAGGCCGTACAAGCTCATGACAAAGGCGACAATATCGCCGCCAGCCATGCCGCACGAAAAGCACTTAAACGCGCCTGTCGATACGTTAACGAAAAAGCTACCGGGCTTGTTGTCGCCGTGGAAGACGCACAAGCCCCCAGGATTCCAGCCCGGCTTCTTTAGTGGTGCATCGGGTAACTCATGCCGGTAAAAATCCACCGGGTGTAATCTGCTTTTGATATAATCTGCATTCGGTTTTTTGTTAAACATTGCCGCCCCTTAAGTTCGCCGCTTTCGGGGTGGTTGCCGCATTAAGACGTTGTACCGCTTCAACAAAACGCGTTAGTCGTTCGCCAAAACATATCCGTAATGCCTGTAAATTCTCGGCACTGATAAAGTATTTTTTAAACTTAGTGCGCCTTCCTGAAAATCTACTGATACCACCCGCATTCCAGCAATCATCAATCGGCCAGCCTGCCTCTCTAAGATTAAAAATTGGCGCACGTAAGCAGTAAGAGTTTGTATCTCCTTGGAAGGATAAGTGGCTGATTCGCTTACCTGTCAGAATTTCGACAAGTGCCGCAGCTTCCAGTCTTTTCATTGAGGGCAGTTTTGGGGCGTTCATTATTTGCCCCCTTGGTTTTGTGCTTCAACGATAGCGAAAAATTCACGCTCATCGACCAACACCCGGCGGCCTACACGTTTAAAAGCTTTGGCAAATCCGTTAATTTGTGCATTAAAAATCAAATGCCGTAATCCGCCTTGTGGAGGCCATGAGTGATGCTGATTCCATTCTGGAACAGGAATCAATCGGTTTGATGGTTGGTTTTGTTGCTGTGCTGCTGCGGTCATAAATTACCCCTTTAATTCAAATGTGATGAATCACCGCAAACTGTTGTTGTTTGCGGTGTGGGGCAATTATTTATTGCGGGATTTACCGCTAAATTTACCTAGTAAATAAAATTCTTAGCGGTAAGCTTACGGGTAAATTCTTTCTAAAGAGGCGGGCTTTTTCTTAAGTTTGAAAGCGTTTTATTAAAAGTGCTTCGTAATTGCCTTTGTTCATTGCCATAACCGGAACACCATAAAATCTGCTGTCCATCCACTTCTTGAATAATTCTATCTGTATCATGGCTTTCATGCCGAAATTGGATTTCATTCCATAGTTTCTGTGCTGTCGGCTTCTTTGTTTCGCTTAAAAATTGATGTACACGCCAGATAAGCAAATGTAACTGGCTCTGTCTTTCGCCCGAATCGCTATCATCCCCTATAACTCCGACTGAGATAATAACCTTTGAACTTGCCGGTTCGGTGACTACTTGGCTACCCGCGCCACCATTCCCCACGGCTTCGGTTACGCTCTTTAATTTCCCTGTCTCGGTATTTTCAATGTCGAGTTTATCTAACGGTGCTTTGGTAATAAATTCTCTTAGCTCAGTGTCCTCAAAATAAAGGAATTTTGGCTTTACCCCAGCCTTTTTAGCAATAGCTTTTAATTCGTCCCTAGAAACAAAAAAAGGTTTAGATTCTTTCAAAAATTCAAACAACCCTTTGTTGAATTTTTCCACTACTATGGGGAGCGCTTTTTTAACTGCCTCACGTTTTTCGGAGGGATAATTTTCAGCATATATTTCATCATTCATTGTATGCCTTAAGATGTGTACAGCCATGCCACGCACCTCTATGTACTCCTGACTACCCCATTCGTGACAACGATGCGGATTTCTTTCGCACCATAGAGATGCTGCGGAAAAAATATCAAAAACTTCGTGTAGTGTATACGCTTGGTAATTAATCTTATCCATTACACACCACCGAAAATCTTTTCATTCATCGAAGCCACCACATTTGAAACATGAGTGTCTGATAAATGCGAGTAGCGCTGAACCATCTGTAAGGTCTTGTGTCCCAATACCGCTGCTATATCGGCCATACTTGCGCCATTCATCGCCAAATAGCTTGCTGTGCAATGTCGCAGGTCATGCCATGTAAAATCGGTTACCCCTGCGTTTCTCCGTGCAGTCTCCCATGGGGTTTGTAGGTCAATCGGGTTCAATGGGTTTTTAATACCGGTGAAT